>JAVALV010000156.1:0-3194 GCA_032159055.1 Thermoproteota archaeon
AGCCCTTGGAGGCAATGCTCTCTTACAATATGGCCAAAAAGGAACTTTTGAGGAGCAGTTGGCTAATGCTAGGAGGACTAGTAGGCAACTAGTCGAGCTAATAAGGAGAGGATATGATTTAGTGATAACCCATGGTAATGGTCCTCAGGTGGGGGCTATACTTCTACAGCAGGAAGCAGGCGCATCTCAAGTCCCTCCCATGCCATTACATACCTGCGGTGCGATGAGCCAAGGATTAATTGGCTATATGATCCAGCAATCACTGATCAATGAGCTGAGAGCTGCTAATATAGATAAACCTGTGGCCACGATAGTCACACAGGTGCTTGTTGATAGAAACGATGAGGCATTCCATAATCCTACCAAGTTCATAGGACCATGGTACCCTGAAGATGTCGCTAAAGAGAAGGAAAAATTGGGATGGACGATGAAATATGATGTAGGAAAGGGTTGGAGGAGGGTAGTCCCATCTCCGGATCCCATCGCTCAAGTAGAGATAGAAGCCATAAGGAGGATGGTGAATGCTGGTATATTGGTCATAGCATCAGGTGGTGGGGGAATACCGGTAGTTGACGAGAGAGAGATAGAGGGGGTAGATGCCGTTATAGATAAGGACTTAGCTGGAGAGAGGCTAGCTACCTCCTTAGGATCTGACGTCTACATGATACTGACTGATGTAGAGAAGGTCGCTATAAACTTCAAGAAGCCAGATCAGAGATTTATAGATGTAATGACCTTGAAGGAAGCTAAAACCTACTATGATGAGGGTCATTTCCCTCCTGGAAATATGGGGCCTAAGGTAAAGGCGGCTATGAGATTTGTAGAGAGAACAGGTAATGTTGCAATAATAACAAGCCTAGATAAGGTGATAGAAGCTTTAGAAGGAAGGACTGGCACCAGAATTATCCCGAAATAAGGGGAAATGAATTGAGGTTGGATAGGGATGCCTAGGAAATCTTCAATACATCTTCGTATCCCTTGAGATCAAGTAATCCATGGCCAGAGAAGTTAAATGCTATTATTTTCTCCTCTCCATTCTCCTTTGCCTTTAATGCTTCGTCTATAGCTGCCTTAACAGCATGTGTTGTCTCAGGAGCTGGTATTATACCTTCTGTCATTGCGAAAATCCTACCAGCTTCGAACGTCTCTTCTTGAGTGTAGGTAACAGATCTAATAATACCTTTCGATTTCAGCAGGCTGACAGTAGGGGCAGCTCCGTGATATCTAAGCCCACCAGCATGGATTGGGGGCGGGACGAAGTCGTGTCCTAGGGTAAACATCTTTATGAGAGGTGTTATACCAGCGCTATCACCAAAATCATACCTATATTCTCCATTAGTCAAAGACGGAGCAGCTTTAGGCTCGACTGCAACTATGTCATATTCTTCCCTACCATTCAAGATCTCTTCTATGAATGGGAAAGTGAAGCCAGCGAAATTGCTTCCTCCACCGACACATCCTATGAGCACATCAGGTTTCTCATCAATAAGATCGAATTGCTTCTTCACCTCCTGCCCTATTATCGTCTGATGGAGTAGTACATGATTTAGCACACTTCCTAAAGAATACCTCGCCTTCTCATTATTTGTAGCTGTTTCTATAGCTTCGCTAATAGCTATTCCCAGCGAACCTGGATGATCCGGATCCTTTTCCAAATACTTTCTACCAATCCTAGTCTTATTACTGGGAGAAGGGATTATATCCGCACCATAGAGTTTCATTACAAGCTTTCTGTAAGGCTTCTGCATGTACGATATTCTTACCATAAACACGAGGGCCCTTATTCCCATCATGGCCGTGGCATAGGATAAGGCACTTCCCCACTGACCCGCACCTGTCTCTGTTGTCAGGAACTCTAATCCTTCTCTAGCAGCACAGAAAGCTTGAACAATTGCAGTATTTAATTTATGGCTGCCAGTTGGTGTCACATCTTCTCTCTTATAATATATCTTAGCTGGTGTCCTAAGATAATTCTCAAGTCTTCTAGCTCTATAGAGGGGAGTTGGTCTCCCTATCCTAATATAGAGTTCTCTAAGTTCATCAGGTATCCTTAGATATTTCTCCTTGGAGAAATCTTGGTCAACGCATTCTCTTGTGAATATTGGATAGAAATCCTTTGGTCCCAAGGGCTCCTTGGTAACCGGATGAATTGGAGGTGGAAGATCAGGTAAATCTGATACGATATTGTACCAATATCTCGGAATATCCTCTTGAGATAGATCTATCCTGATCATAGAGCTTCACCTCGAATAGCCCTACTACGCTGCTTAGAGACCTTTACAAATCTCATATTCCCTCTTAAGTAGGACAAAACTAGATCGAAGGGCCTAAAGCCAAACTAGATCCCCCATATAATTCACCTCTGACGCTACGAAGTGATAGCATCGTCAGTTAAAAATAATAATATACGGAACTCCTTGCACAGTGAAGGCCTCCTTCGATAGTATGCAAGGGGCATTATGATGGAAAAGCGGAATATCCTAATACTCTCGATAATTGGATTTGTTATATCGCTCGGCTTTGGGGCAATATCGCCAATACTTCCATATTATGTGGTGTATCTAGAAGGAGGGATAAGCGAGCTTCCAGAGGAGCTCGGAGTCATAAAACAGGCTTCCCAGTACGCTTTAGAATATGGACTCATGATGTCAGCCTTCATGCTAACTCGAGCGATATTTGCCAGGTATTTCGGATCATTGAGCGATAAACTGGGGCGAAAGAGGCTGATAATCTCCGGTTCGGTTATATATTCGATTCTGGCTTATGCTTATATTTTATCCTCCAGCGTCTACCACTTATATCTAATAAGGGGACTACAAGGTATCGCATCTGCCATGGTATGGCCAGTAGCCGAAGCCTTGCTCATGGATAGCGTCCCAAGCGAAATGAGAGGGCGCTCTATGGCCATTTACATGACATCATCTAATCTAGCCATGATAGGAGGACCCGCTGTTGGAGTTGCATTATACAAGATCGGAATATACACACTTGGCATAAGAGATCTAGAATGGGCCCTTAAATTCCCCTTCCTTGGTCTCGCCGTAATGTCTGCCATATCCATAGTGTTTTCCTTCCTATTGAGGGAAGAACGTGGTAAGGCATTAGAGAGAAGAAAATTGGCTTCTATTGATATAAAGCTTCCAAAATCCATTAGAAGAAGTATAAATACATTATATATCATGGGATTGGCTAAT
>JAVALV010000157.1:0-5144 GCA_032159055.1 Thermoproteota archaeon
TTCAAGATCTTTAAGATTAGTTATTACCTTAACGGAGGATTCTCTTCAAATAAAATTCATGGAAATAGAGCCTACAAATAAGTTAGCTACGGATATAAAGAAGAGAATAGATGAAATCAAGAAGAGGTTAGATATACTTGGAGGGATGACTTCATTTAGCGAAACTATAACGCACTCTTCTCGTCTTATACAGGATATAGATGAGCTAATTCAAGAACTAGAAGGAGTAGAATCCCATCTGATTTGGATGAGAGAGGAGATCCTGAAGAATCTCAGGAGATTTTCTCTATAGGTTACATAAAATTTATATATAAATTTACTATTAGGATAATTGGAGGTAGATAGCATGTGGTGGAACAAGTACTGGAAGAGGTTCCTCGAAGATATGGAAAAGGATTTTGAGGACCTTGAGAGGATGATGGATGAGATCTTTTCTACTGCAAGGGGAGAAGGAGAGATAAGAGGGCCCTATGTATACGGCTTCAGTATAACAGTAGGACCAGATGGTAAACCTGTTATAAGGAGGTTCGGTAACGTCAAACCTCCAGTAATAGAGGAAGCAGGATATAGAGAACCCTTCGTAGATGTCGTTGTTGACAACAAGTCGAATGAAGTCAAAGTAATAGCTGAAATACCTGGAGTTGATAAGGAGAAGATAGAAGTAGAGGCAACAGAGAAATTGGTAAGAATAAAGGCAGAGAATGAGGATAGAAAATATAGAACACAGGTAGATCTCCCAGTAGAAGTCGATCCTAAAAGTGCCCGTGCGAAGTACAATAATGGGATATTAGAGGTAACGCTTAAACCTAAGAAACCGATAAAAGAGGAGGGAACTAGGATAAAAGTGGAGTGAGGGATCGCTTCTTTTTTTGGAATTAATTGGAGGATAGGATAAGAGGTGTTTATATGAGTTCAGAGAAAAAATACGTTACTCTAAGAGTAGCTGAGGCTCATTCTCAAGACGTAGGGAGGGGAATAGCTAGGCTCGATCCTGAAAGTATGGAGAAGCTTCACATAGGGACGGGCGACATAATACTTATAGAGGGAAGGAAGGTAACAGCTGCCAGAGCCTGGCCCTCCTATGCCTCTGATTACGGCAAAGGGATCATAAGGATAGATGGCTATACTAGGAGAAATGCTGGTGTTGCTATAGATGATCCCGTTAAGATAAGAAAAGCATTTACCAAGCAGGCTAAGAGGGTAGTGCTCGCCCCAACAGAACCTCTTCGCCTCCTAGGGGGAGAAGACTATCTAAAGAGACTGTTGGAGGGAAGACCTCTCACTAGAGGAGATAAGATACCGATAAACGTGCTTGGCACTAGACTAGAGCTAGTAGTTGTCGGAATGCAACCAGTGGCTGATGCTGTGATCGTGGGCCCAGATACTGAAATAGAAATCAGTGAGAAACCAGCTCGTGAGGAGGGAAAGATCCCAAGGGTCACGTACGAAGACATAGGTGGACTGAAGGATGCAATTCAAAAGATAAGGGAGATGGTTGAGCTTCCACTAAGGCATCCAGAGCTCTTCCAGAAGCTAGGAATAGATCCACCTAAAGGCATACTCCTATATGGGCCTCCAGGTACTGGCAAGACCCTGCTAGCGAAGGCAGTAGCCAACGAGAGCAACGCTCACTTCATAAGCATATCAGGACCTGAGATAATGTCGAAATACTATGGAGAGAGCGAGAAAAGGCTAAGGGAGATATTTGAGGAGGCAGAGAAGAACGCCCCATCCATAATATTCATAGATGAGATAGATGCAATTGCTCCAAAGAGAGAAGAGGTAACTGGAGAAGTTGAAAGGAGAGTTGTGGCCCAGCTATTGGCTCTAATGGATGGACTGAAGGGAAGAGGTGAGGTAATTGTCATAGGGGCTACTAACAGGCCTAATGCTATAGACCCCGCTTTGAGGAGACCTGGGAGGTTTGACAGGGAAATAGAGATAGGAGTCCCAGATAGAGAGGGGAGGAAGGAGATACTCCAGATACATACTAGAGGAATGCCTCTAGCCGATGATGTGGACTTGGACAAATTAGCTGATATAACTCACGGGTTCGTAGGAGCTGATCTGGCTGCCCTTGCAAAGGAGGCAGCTATGAGGGCTTTGAGGAGGATCATGAAGGAGGTCAATCTCTTCGAGAGCGAGGAGATACCTGCTGAAATATTGGATAAATTACAGGTAACAATGCAAGATTTCTTAGATGCCCTAAAGGACATAACTCCTTCAGCATTGAGGGAGGTAATAGTTCAAGTTCCAAATGTAAGATGGAGCGATGTAGGTGGCTTGGAGGAGGTAAAGGAAGAGCTTAGAATGGCTGTTGAATGGCCGCTAAAATATCCAGAACTGTTTAAGGCTAGCGGAGCGAAGCAACCTAAAGGCATACTCCTATATGGGCCTCCAGGTACTGGCAAGACCCTGCTAGCGAAGGCAGTAGCCAACGAGAGTGAAGCCAACTTCATAAGTGTCAAGGGACCTGAGATTCTGAGCAAATGGGTAGGAGAGAGCGAGAAAGCAATAAGAGAGATCTTCAGGAAAGCTAGGCAATCGGCCCCAGCTATAATATTCTTCGATGAGATAGACTCGATAGCTCCAATAAGAGGTGCAACAGGTGACTCTAGGGTTACTGAGAGGATAATAAGTCAACTACTAACTGAAATGGATGGGTTAGAAGAGCTCAGAAAGGTCGTTGTGATAGCAGCAACTAACAGACCAGATTTACTGGATCCAGCTCTTCTAAGGCCTGGAAGATTTGACAGGCTTATATACGTTCCTCCACCTGACTTCAAGGCTAGAATCGAAATACTCAAGATACATAGCAAAGGTAAGCCTTTATCTGATGATGTGAATCTGGAAGAGCTAGCAAAGCTTACAGAGGGATATACAGGAGCAGATCTGGAGAACCTGGTTAATACAGCTGCCTTAATAGCTCTGAAAGAACATGTATCAAAGTATAAGGATCCAAAGGAAGCGATATCTCGTAAGGACGAACTCAAGATTCGCTGGAAGCACTTCGAAGAAGCCCTTAAGAAAGTAAAACCAATGGGAACAAGTGAAATGGAGAGATATAAGAGAGTAGCTGAGGAATTTGCTAGGAGGGTGAGCTCCTAAATCTCACCTTTTTCCTAGAAACTATTTTTATTTTTCCCTGTAAGATGCATTATGCCAGTTAGAATAGGAATAAATGGCTTCGGTAGGATAGGAAGGCAGGTATTTAAGATAGGTCAGAGAGATCCTGACCTCGAATTCGTCGCAGTTAATGATATAACAGAGCCTAGAACCTTGGCTCACTTACTGAAATACGATTCAGTCTTCGGTAGGTACAAGGGTACTGTTGAGGCAGAGGGAAGTAATCTCATAGTTGACGGAAAGGAAATCAAGGTCTTCAACTTGAGAGATCCATCCAAGATCCCTTGGGACGATGTAGGAGTCGATATAGTGGTGGAGGCCACGGGCCTATTTAGATCTAGGAGCGATGCTGCTAAGCATTTGAGGGGATCCGTGAAGAAGGTGATAATCACCGCCCCTGCTAGAGGCGAACCAGCAGACTACACGGTAGTTATGGGAGTAAATGAATCCGGGCTTGACCTTTCAAAGCACCATGTGATAAGCAACGCGTCCTGCACGACCAACGCCTTTGCCATGTTGGTTAAAGTCCTACATGAGAACTTCAGGATAAGAAGGGGCTTAATGACTACCGTTCATTCATATACAAATGACCAAAGGATTTTAGATGCTCCTCACAGAGATCTGAGGAGGGCTAGAGCAGCGGCTCTCTCGATAATACCCACGACAACAGGTGCTGCCAAAGCTATAGAACTCATATTTCCTGATCTTAGAGGAAAACTCGCAGCAATGTCCCTGAGGGTACCTACATCAGACGTATCTATAGTGGATTTCTCAGCTGAGGTCGAGAAGGAGACAAATGTCCAGGAAGTAAATAGGGTATTCGAAGAGGCGGCCTCAGGTCCACTGTCAAGATATTTAGGGATAGCCTATGATCCCGTGGTTTCTATAGACTTGGTGGGAGATGAACATAGTACGATATTTGATCCGGGCCTAACTCAAGTCGTGGATGGCAACCTAGTTAAGGTAATGGGATGGTACGATAACGAGTGGGGATACTCAGCGAGGGTAGTAGATCTCCTCCATTACATAGCGGACAGAATGGACTAGGATGCAGTTAATTAATGAACAGGCAGGAAGTAAGAAAGAAGAAAAATAATTAAACTGAGCTAAAATTACGGGTAAATTAAAATAGAGACTTGAAAAGGGATGTATCTCTCACTCGACGTAGATAGCTGGCCTCCCTGGAGCTGCTCTCTCTGATCTTTTCTTTGGATCATAGCTCGGGGAATCCTCATCTTCTATTATTATGGACATTCCTATCTGTTTTTCCATATAGGATTTAACATCTTCTAAAGCCTTAAGTTCTTCTTCCCTATTGGGAAGCCAAGGCCATCCCCCTGTTGAGAACCGTCTGATTAGTTCCACTGCCTGATTACCTCTCCTCTTAAATTCATCTTCCTTCATTATCTCCGGAATTATCTTTCTAGGATCGAGTCCATACTCCTTCTTCAATTCTTCTATTTTCCTGAAGAGTTCATATTTCCATCTAGAGGCTATATACAGGTAAACCTTGCTTCCCCTAATTCCGGAAGCCATAACGCTCCTTATATCCTCTAGCACATTATTAATCATGTTATAGGATACCTCTGCCTCCGGGTAATCAGGTACTTCCTCTGGCTCGGGCCACTTTTCCATCGAAACGAAGTTCTCTCCTCCTAGCATTTCCCAGATCTCCTCCGCCATGTGAGGGGCAAATGGAGAGAGTAATCTAGCCCATATCGTAAATACTGCCTTCATTAGTCCTCTATTTGGTTCTTTGGCGCTTAAATACTCCTCTACCTCATTGAGCAGCAGATATAGCGAATGGTGTATTGCTTCTCTGCTCCTACACTCCTCCATAGCTTCGGTAGTTACGATAATATGATTCCTCATTCTCTCGAGTATCCACTTATCCCAGAAGTCAGCTGCTTCCTTGCTTGCTCTCGAATCTTTGAATTCCTTGGCCAAATCGTAGATCCTGAAAAGCCTTTTCAACGTACTAGAAGCTACCTGAGGTGAGAAATCAGCATCGGATAGCA
>JAVALV010000158.1:0-2829 GCA_032159055.1 Thermoproteota archaeon
TTACTCTGCTTTCTGGTGAGAGCTTAGGTATTAGAGCAGCACCTAAGAGACCATACTTGCTAACTATTATGATCTTCCTGTCCTTCATCTCAATTGACTGAGGCATATCGCTCAAGGCTTCTCCGGCATAATTCCTGGTGAGAGCAAGGAAGGCGCTGAGAGTTAGGCTTCTACTAGATGATGTCGAGATCAAGGGATTCCCCTCATCATCCAATATTATCATCTCCTCTATCTTCAGAGGGTGCATGACTTGCTTTCCAGTTAGTTGCTCGTAAAGCCAAGAGAAAGCCTCGAATAAGCCAAATCCTGTGAGCGCGCTAGTCCATACCACCTGCCAAGTTATTCCCTCCAGCTTTGTAAGCTCAAATTCATCTATGACCTCCATAACCGTTGCAGCATTCTCCAGATCTGCCTTATTTGCTAAGATTAATAGCGAAACCCCCTTCCTCATCATAGAAATTACCTTCCATAATTCCTCCTTGGCTTCCTCGAATCTTTCTCTATCCGCTGAATCTATCATGAATATTATCGCATCTGCCTTGTCGGCATACTCGGCCCACATCCTCCTGAGGGATCTCTGCCCACCTAGGTCCCATATATTGAACTCTATGTTCCTTATCCTCACCCTCTCAAAGTTAGCCCCAACGGTTGGTATAGTCTCGCCCGGCTCTCCTTTCATTAGAAAATTCAGTAGAGTCGTCTTCCCAGCTCCATCTAATCCCAATATGACTATGGTGGCTGATCTCTTGAAGAGCCTGAAGAGACCGGAGATGAGTCTTCTGAAGGCCATCAGAAGTAAGGGTCATCATAAAATAAAAGCATCGCGCATCCCACTTCCACTAATTAAATACCTCCTAGATAAGCAGTTAATTTTAATCACTGTTTGGTCCCAAAAAACACTTCCAATTCTTTAAGCAGATCACTGAGCTCTTTCCTTACTGGATCCAAATCTTTAGCTCCCAGACCTACGTAGACATCCTTCCCTATGGGTGCTAACAGCACGGTTGCTCTCTCACCAATGATCTCACATCTTCTCACGCCCCCTATATCAAGGTTATCCAGTAGGGCCTTAGATATCTCAAGAACAGACGAACCTGATGCGAGAAGAAAATCCTCCATCGTATCAGAACTTGGGAGGGAAGAATAGAGGGATATGCCGTCTGGTGTGAATATAGTCATAAAAATAAGATTATCTCCCATTATATTATGAAATTTCTCTACTAAAGACCTGAAATCCTCAGAGAGATCGCTCATTAGATCGCCCTCTCGGAAATATTATGGAACTCCTCCTCAGATCTTCCAAGTACCTCAGGGCTCCTGGTGCTAACTGTTTGAACTCCAGTGATATGAACTTCAGATACCTCAGGATATCCATTAGATCCCTAATTTCCTCCTTTAATTCACTCTCCTTTAGATCCATGTACACATCTCTGAGGGAATCCACTATCTCATCCACCTCATCATTTATGCTTCTGACACGTCCATTCAAGGGAGGCAGTAGGCTTCTTAGGATGTTTAAAAGAACATCCAAGTAGCTCTCTGGCATGTATGATATTTTATTGGGAACCTCACTTATCCTAGCTGCAAGGAAGAACATATCCGTCCCTGCATCCGGCATTCTTCTTATTGACTCAGAAAGAACTGTTGTAGCTAGCTCTATCTCCCTCATTATCAGGGATTTAACTTCCTCAAT
This sequence comes from Thermoproteota archaeon, assembly GCA_032159055.1. Classification (GTDB taxonomy): domain Archaea; phylum Korarchaeota; class Korarchaeia; order Korarchaeales; family Korarchaeaceae; genus Korarchaeum. The sequence goes on from JAVALV010000158.1 coordinate 1,694, forward strand.
CCTTTCTAGGATCTTCTCGACCCTGACCTCATAATCCTTCTTCAACCTCTCAATAGACCTCTTATCTCCCTCTAGCTCTCCAAGAGACCTATACATATCGCTAACGAGGGTAGATACACTATAATCAATCTCAGTAACTTCCCTGTCAAATTTTCTCTGGATTATCGGTCCTGCAACTTTAACTATCTTCTCAGAGGCCTTTATCTCCTCTACCAGTGAGAAGACCTTGTCATACAGGGAGGCCATCAGCAGGCCCATCTCCAGCCTTCTCGCCCTTTCTTCCTCCAAATATCTTTCTAGCATTAATGTAGTATTATGCTCGTAATATATTTATATGTTAGGCACGGTACAGAGAAGAGGTGTAAATGGAATCGAGCGTCCTTCAGGATATAGAAGAGAAGATATCATCCTCAGTACCTTCCGATAGGGTCAAGAGGTTGAAGCATCTAATAAAGAAGGATGGATTATACGATATAATAGAGAGCATCCTCAAGGAATGCTCAGCTCTAGAGGAATCCTTGAAGTTCATTCCGGATATAGGTGGGCTAGCTGATACCTCCAAGGAGATCGAATACAAGGTGAGGATCGTCCGGGAGTTCATTGCTAACTCCCTAGTTGAGCTGGCCAACGACAAAGGATACATGAGGAGCTTCTTCAGGAGCAAATCCAAGGTAAAAAAGGTAAAAGATGTCCTTCTTTCAACAATAGAGGAGTTAAAGGAAGCTGAGAAGGAGTTACTAGTTACTGTAAAGGGAACTCTAGCTAAGGCCATTAAATCCCTCAGCCTACCAGCGGATTTAAAGGATGAAGTAAATAAGATAAATAAGATAGATGATCTAAGGAATCTAAGCGAGTTATGGAACCTGATTGAGGAGAAAATAGAGGCTAGTGGTCTGAGGAAGGAGCAAGCGCCTAAGACGAGAGGTACCACAATAGTAACGGATGAAGTGCTTCAGGAGACCCTCACGGCATTAAGTGAACTGATGGAATCAGAGAAAGAGCTGGAGCTCAGGGGATGTAACTTTGTAGCCCTTTCTGAAGTTCTAGCCCTGAAGGATCTCATTCTTGAATGGCTTTCCAAGAACGTCGGTAGAGAGTCATCCTCGGCATCCCACATAATCTCTCACATAAAGAGG
>JAVALV010000159.1:0-3030 GCA_032159055.1 Thermoproteota archaeon
GAGGAGGATGTTAAAAATAATAAGATGATAGGGGAGTTCGGATATAAGCTAATAAAGGAAGGATTTAGGATCATGACCATATGCAATGCTGGTTCGCTGGCCACTGTATGGTACGGTACAGCCACAGCGCCCATGTATAGAGCCCTCGAGGAAGGGGTGAATTTCGAAGTGGTAGCCTTGGAGACTAGGCCGGTGCTTCAAGGGGCCAGGATAACTGCCTTTGAACTGAGTAGGGCGGGCATTCCAGTTAAGCTTATAGTGGATGGGGCCGCAGGCTATGTCATGTCCCATTTAGGGATAGATCTGGTGATAACTGGAGCTGATAGGATACTAGCAGATGGTACAACGTTCAACAAGATAGGTACCTATTCTCTTTCCGTCCTAGCGAAGGAACATGGAGTTCCCTTCTATGTAGCAGCTCCTACATCGACATTCGATCTCAAATCTAAACCAGATGACGTTAGGATAGAAATGAGGGATCCCAAAGAAGTTGCTTTCATAGGGAACAAGAGAATAGCTCCAGAAAAAGTGGAGATACTTAACCCCGCATTTGATAAAACCCCTCCGGAGAACATAACTGGGATAATAACGGAAAAAGGGATCATAGAGAAGCCATTAGCGGAAAATATTGAGAATGTGCTGGCTTAACTAGCCGAATCCCGGAGGCCTTACGTTGACTACCTCTTTATTTACTAGGGTTGGGGGAACCTTCCCATTTAGAAATGCTATGAGATTCTCAGCCACTATTTCAGCCATTCTGGATCTCGTCTCGTAGCTTGCACTTGCTGCATGAGGTGCCAGTACGACATTTTTCAGCTGGATGAGCGGATCATCGGGAGGAATAGGCTCCTGCTCGAAGACATCTAAACCAGCTCCAGCAATCCATCCCTCTTTCAATGCCTTATAAAGGGCCTTTTGATCGACTACTTTGCCCCTAGAGGTATTTATCAGGAAAGCAGTTGGCTTCATCTTTCTAAGCTGCTCTTCTCCTATTAGATGGTACGTTTCCGGTGTCAGAGGGACATGCAGGGAAACGAAATCAGATTCCTCGAGGAGCTTGTCCATATCTGTGTATTCAACACCGAGTTCCTTCTCTAGATCTTCCCTCCTTATGGCATCGTAATAGAGGATCCTCATCCCGAATCCCTTGGCTCTCCTAGCTACTGCGCTGCCTATCCTTCCCATCCCTATTATCCCCAGAGTTCTCTCATAAACATCTGAGCCTATCATCATCAGAGGGTGCCAACCCACTTTCCACCTTCCCTCTCTGACGTATTTATCTGCTTCCACTACCCTCCTAGCCACAGCAAGCATTAAAGCGAAGGCAAAATCTGCCACGGTTTCCGTTAGCACTCCTGGTGTGTTCGTGACATATATTCCCCTCTTCGTGGCCTCTTTTAGATCTATGTTATCATATCCTACAGCGTATTGGGAGACTATCCTAAGCTTGGGAGCCGAGTCGAAAACTTCTGCATCGATTGGATCTGTTAGAAGGGGAACAAGCGCATCTACGTCCTTGACCCGCTCTATAATCACGCTCTTAGGTGGAGGTGCCTCATCGGTCCATAGATCGACATCGAAAAATTCCTTTATCTTAGAGAGACCTCTCTCGGGTATTTCCCTAGTGATGAAGACCTTAGGTCTCATCGGATCACCTTCTATAATATGAAATGAAAAGCTTTTAATCAATTCTCCAGGCAGGGCGATTAATTATTTTTAAGGACATGCATCTGAAGAACCCGGTGATTGGTATTTAGGCTCGAACCTGAAAGGGAGGAGGGTAATCAGGAGTATAAGCTGAAGCTCGATCCTAAATCCGAAGACCGTATAATCAAGCTAGCTACTCAACTAAACTACAGGTTGAATGAGGGAGGAGGAGAAGCCTTCTACGAGCTTGGGATATCTGATGACGGGCTTCCTATTGGTATAACAGATGAAGAAGCGAAGAAATCCTTCGAGGTTATGGATAGAATAGTTGAAAGCCTTGGCGCCAAATACATGATAGTTAGGAAGGAAAAGGCTACCAGAGGATACGTGTATGAGCTACTCATAAGGAAAACCATAGATGTGCCCCCTATCCAGATATCCATGGTAATGCTTGGCAATGTGGATGCCGGCAAATCCACCTTGAAGGGGGTTCTGATATCGGGAATGCTTGATGACGGTGATGGTCTAGCCATGAGCCAGGTAGCTAGATATCTCCATGAACTCAAGTTTAGGAGGTCATCGTCCATTACTTACCATATACTCGGATTCAATGACTCTGGAGCATCTGTTAATGACGGGCTTCAAAGTTATAACGAATCTGAGATATACCTGAGATCGTCGAAGGTCATCGTCTTAGTCGATTTAGCCGGTCATGAGAGGTATTTGAAGACCACGTTGAAGGGGGTTCTGGGGTCAATCCCAGATTACGCTGCATTAGTAGTTGCAGGGAATGCTGGACCAATAGGAAGTTTCAGGGAGCACTTAGGCATATCTGTGGCTTTAGGAATCCCGGCATTTATTATAGTAACGAAGGCAGATATGACTCCTAGAGAGGTGCTCTACTCCAACATAAGGAAGGTGATGGAAATTCTCAAGCTACCAGGTGTGAATAAGATACCCCTTCCTGTGAAAGAAGGGAATGATTGTGCCATAGCAGCTAGGAACATGCCCCATGGGAGGATAGCCCCCATATTCATTGTATCCAACGTCACCGGCGATGGATTGGATCTGCTGAAAAGATTCCTGAATCTACTTCCTCCGAGGTTAAATTGGTCTGATAAGGAGAAGGGGAAGTTCCTCACGTACATAGATGATAAGTTCAATGTCTCTGGAGTAGGGGTAGTGGTCTCCGGGTTAATCGAATCCGGATCCCTCTCCGTGGGTCAAAGAGCACTGCTTGGCCCTTTCGATGACGGTAGCTTCAGAACTGTCAGGGTAAAATCGATTCATGTCAGTAGGATATCCGTCGGAAGGGCGGCGGCAGGGCAATTTGCAACTTTCGCAATAACTAATGTGGAGTACGATGAGATAAGGAAGGGAATG
>JAVALV010000160.1:0-3905 GCA_032159055.1 Thermoproteota archaeon
CTGAGATATTACCGATCTTACCTCCGTATACGCTTTCCACTTCGACGGTAAACGTATTATTAGCCCCCAAGATCAAGGGGGATGACCAGTAGGAATCCTTCAGCTTCAAGTAATATGAGTCTCCCCCAGCATTTATTGCTAGAGGTAGGGAAGCGAGCATTATCATCAACGTGATGATCGAGAGAAGTCTCCTCACTTATCATGTCACCTCCATCTTGAGGAATCTGAGGGAGAGGGTTAGAAACACCAAGCTGAATAACGTAATAATGAACAACTGGTTAATGACCATGAGAGAGCTCCATCCCTTTAAAGAGACAGCCCTAAAGGCTGTAATAAAGTAGTACATGGGGATAAATGATGCTATTAACTTGGCTTCCGGGCCAAGTACCTCAACAGGTATTAACATCCCACTAAACAGCATGAATATAGCGAAGGAGAACACACTCGCCTGATATGCTTGAAGCTGGTTCCTAGAGAAAACGGATATTAAGAGGCCTAAACTAAGGGAATTTACCAAGAAGATCGTGGAGACTATGGTCATATCCAAGAAAGATCCTCTGAGCTTGACATCAAACAGTAATATGGCTGTTAGGAGGCTAAGAATAGCATCTGATACTGTAGCGAGGAAATATGCGGCTAACTTGCCGAAGATCACATCGAACACGCTAATTGGCGACATTATAAATTGTTCGAACGTACCCTTCTCCCTTTCCTTGCAAATGGATACGGATATCAGGCTCGTTGGGACCATTTGTAAGATCATCGCCATGAGGGCGGGGATGAAGTTCTCTATCTTTTTAATTTTTGGCCCATAAACGGTGTAAAACATAGGTTTTATGGCGAAGGTTCCGAATTTCGATGCCGCCCATTCCTGGTACTCTTGGGTCACCACGCCTACGGCCTGCATAACACTTTCAGCTATAGCCGGATCACTTGCATCATAATAGAGTTCAATTCTTGTAGCCCTTCCCTTCATGAGGTCCTCCGTGAAACTTTCGGGAATTATCAGGCTGGCATATACCTCACCTGAGTAGACAGATGAGAAGCCCTGACCCTTCGATTCATATATGGCCTTTATATCAAACATCTTTGAGTTCCTGAGCTCCTGAATGAACTTAAAGGCGCCTTCCTTTCCATCGAGGTTCACTATAGTTACAGGATATTTTCCTGCTCCCTTACCTCCGTATCCATATCCGAATAAGATTGTAATAGCTATGGGCATTAGTAAAACCATGAGAATAGTTTTTGGATCTCTAATAAGCTGTCTTATTTCTTTATCAACTATTGGAATTACTCTGAGCCCTCTTCTAATTGTTTCTTCTAAATTTATCACTCTGCCTCACCCATAAAGCGTATAAATGCTTCCTCAAGGCTTACGTAGACTGGAGCTGCTACTAGAATCTTTGTTCCTAACTCTTCCGCCTTTTTCACTATTTTAGGGAGGTATATACCTGCGTCTTCTACTATTAGGAGGTATCTCTGGCCTGAATCGTCTAGAACGGACTTGACTCCAGGAAGCTTATAGGGATCAAGTTCTCCTTCGAACCTTATCTCTATTAATTCCCCTCCTAACGCTTCCTTTTTTATTTCCTGAGGCGTTCCCTCAGCTATTATACTTCCCCTATTCATCAAAGCAAGGCGATCACAATTCTCCGCTTCATCCATGTAATGGGTTGTCACTAATATTGTCTTTCCTTCCTTATTAAGCTCCTTAAAATACTTCCAGAATCTCCTTCTTAAAGGAGGATCAACTCCTGCCGTTGGTTCATCTAGTATGAGGAGCTTAGGATCATGAACCAAGGCAGTAGCAAGTGCTAACCTCTGCTTCATACCTCCACTGAGCCTACCAGCCAACCTCTTCCTGAATTCCCAGAGGTAGAACCTTTCAAGAAGTTCTTTAACCCTTTCCCTTAGTGATGTCCCTATTATCCCTTGGAGCCTTCCATAGAGCTTAATATTCTCTTCAACGGTTAGATCTTCATACAAACTGAATCTTTGAGGCATATATCCTATATATCTGAGTATTTTTTTCCTCTCTTTGGCGACGTTCATACCGAAAACTTTCACATAACCATCAGAAGGCTTTATCACGCCGGTAATCATCCTAATAGTTGTGGTCTTCCCAGCGCCATTAGGCCCAAGGAGACCGAATGTCTCTCCTTTCTTTATTTTAAGATTGATATGATTAACAGCGACAAATTTACCAAATTTTTTAGTGAGATTCTCGGCTTCTATGGCGAGATTTTCCTCTAAGACCTCTTGTATGCCAAGCATTAATAGCCACCTTTTAGCCCTTCCATGGGAATAGTGATCCATAATTTGAAATATTTTACCTGTATAAACTGATCATATCCTGGCTACAAATTCTCAATTAGCTTTTAGGTTCCATCCACCTAAAGTAATGGGATTTGTATGGAGAACGAAAGAGATATTAGTATAGACATAGGTGAGGGAGATAAGGATATAGAGGAGCTAAAGGGGGTTCTCTCAGTTTTGAGAAGTGAGTTACCTGTACTCCTGAAGGGGCTTATAGAGCCAATTAAAGAGTTCATGGACTTGATGTACAATCCTGAAAGAGCGAGAGATAGAGCTAGAGCAATAGCTTCCTTCTATAAAGAACTAGTCGATCAAGGGATACCGGAAAACCTTGCCCTTAACCTGACCAAGGAGCATTTCATAAATCCAATGGCCATAATTAAAGAGCTAATGAAAATGAAAGGAGAAGAGGATTGAGTCGCCTCAGAACTCTTTTGGATATAGTAATTTTAGTGGGGCTCTCTTCTAAAACCATAGCCTATGTTCTTTTCCTATTAGGACTCTATAAGGTGAAGAAATCCAAAGCTAGAAAAGAAGCTGAGAGGGAATTGAAACTACAGGGCATAGATGAGAAGATCCGTGAGGAGCTTCTAGAGGTAGTAGTACCTAGCCTAGGAGGAATAGCCAAATGGATGAACTTGAAGAAATTAAGGAGTTGCTGCTGAAGATATTGAAGAGGCTGGATTCTCTTGAGCAGAGGTTAAGCTCGGTTGAGGAAGATTCGCATGTTTTAGATATGTATAGATCTCTCCTTAAAGCCTACGCATCTGTACTAGGAAGCGTGGCGAGGATAGAGAGAATGGCCCAGCTGGTAACTAGCGAAATAGACCGGAGTATCATTAGGGCGCTAGCGAGTAGGGGGCCCCTTAATATCTCTCAGCTCACTGAAGAGGTTAGAAGAATTAGAGGAACTGCTTCAAGACGAGTAGTAGCTAAGAGAATTAGGAAACTAGCTGAGAAAGGGATTGTAGAAAGAGCAAATGGGAGAGGAAAGACATACCGCCTTAAATACAAGATACGTGATGCTTAGCTAGTTCTCTTCCACAGTAATTAATGCATTTGGGATTAAGGCTATTGTTTGAGAGAGCTAAGGGAGCGATTTTTCTCCGATATTAAGGGCTTTTTAGGGGAGATGAGACAATCGAAATCCAAAGATCACAATCAGGTGGAATTTTACCTACTTCCTAGATAGATATTATGAACAGGTTATATGCCGAGCTTGCTTTTCACAAGAGCTCGGGGGATTTTCTTCACGGACCATCTCCAGAAATCCTTAAACTCCACTTTTCCTATAGAGGTGAGCATATATCTCCTTGCTATTTCCGGATATGATGTAAATAGATCAAAGAAGAATCTTATACGCGGTATTATTATCTTAGCTGCCCTTCTCTTAGCTCTCAGTTCTTCAATTATAGGTTTCATTCTCTGTAGATACTCTTCGCTCGGTTCCTCACTTTCAAAAGATTTTGCTGCTTCAAGAGAGCTTCTAATGGCATAATACAGTCCCTCTCCAGTTAAGGGATCAGCCAGGCCAGCAGCATCCCCAACCAATAGAATCCTATCTTTGGTAATAGGTTTTTCATGGCCTC
>JAVALV010000161.1:0-2547 GCA_032159055.1 Thermoproteota archaeon
CCTTCTCTATGAGGTAATTCTTGCATTCCCCGCACAGGATCCTCCCTGCCTTACAGTCCTCATACCTCTGTAGGAGTTTCTCATCATCCGGCTCGAAGAACATCTCCAGCCACTTGAACACAACGCACTTCTCGGGATTTCCCCCTTTCTCCCTCTGCTCCTTGACTGTAGCTTGGCCCCCAGTAAGGGCGAACCTCCATATTTTATTCCTCACAGTATCCGGATCGTCGGTCAGATAAATCGCTGTCTCCGGCATGCTGGCGCTCATCTTTCCGGAAAGGCCTGTAAGGGGAGGGAAAAACTTCCCATGGATGGCAGCGGTCTTATAGTAGCCTAGACTCTCAGCTACATCTCTCTGGATCCTCCAATAAGGGTCCTGATCTATAGCAGCGGGTATGAGACATCTCTTCCTCTCAAAGAAAGTAGGAGCAGCCTGTATGGCTGGGAAGAATATCATCCCTATCTTACTGCTCTCATTAAATCCGAAGACAGCCTTAGCTGTTGAGAAAGTGATTTTCTTCGATATAGGAACAGCCATCTCGTATATCTTCGTGTACTCGCTATCCTGAAAGATGAACGTCTTGCTGGGGTCGAAGCCAACGGCAGCTATATCCAGTATGTTATCATAGGCCCACATCTTGGCATCTCTGAACTCCATATCCGGCTTGAATATGAACTTCTCATCATCAGTTATCTGTATGTAGAGGTTCACATCGAACTTCTCCTGAAACCACCTGTTCATGTAGAAGGGTATTATATGGCCTATGTGCATCGGACCCGAAGGCCCCCTCCCTGTGTAGAGAAAGAACCCTTTACCCTCCTCGTAGTCCCTCAATATTAGGTCATAATCCCTGTGGGAGAAGAAGAACCTCCTCCTGAGGAAGAGCGGTAGGTCACTTTTCGTCAGCTCCCTAGTTTTCTCTATCAGTTCATCTGTTAGAGGCTTGGTGCCGAACTCTTTGATGAGGCGATCATAGTTTACTAGACCCTCTACCTTCCAAGGAGTCACTCTAAAGCTAGTTGACATACGGTTACCCTCCTTCATCTGATAATCAGGGCCAAAGGAAGTCACCTGGCATAATGGTAAGGTCCTCCCTTCATAATTTAAAGGTTAATAATAGCAGCCACTTCCCAACCTCGATAGGCTTCTGAAAAATTTAGAAGAGTTTAGAAGGGGAAATGATGGTATGTTTTTCAGGTAAAAATTGTGGTAAGGCAATGCCCTGCGAATTGAGGTGAATGGGGGCATCTTTTCCTTCCTTTCTCAGAGGACCCTCTGGCTACGCCTGTATAGGGCCAGATCTACTAACCAGATGATAGCTAGGGAGATCGAGGATATAACTATTTTCTCCACGAATCCAGGTACTAGGAAGGACATTATACCTACTAGGAAGTAAAATATGACCTCTCCAGTCATGATTACGCCTACTATGTTCCTCCCGAATGTCTCAGATGACCAATGGGATGGTTCCTCAGGTAGCATGTTCGCATATATCAGGGAGTTCATGAGGGCGGATCCAGCGAAGGATCCGATGTATATGAGAAGAGAAAATATGCCTTCAATCCCCGAGAAGATGAGTATGGCGGCGCTTACAGCCAAGATCAATGGTATGTTCGTCACCGAGAATGCGAGGAACTTCAGAAGAGCCACATCGGATCTCCTCAAGGGGAGGGGATAGAGGGACTTAGCACCCGCTGCTTCCATTACGTAGAAGTAGAGGAGTGAGAATCCCTCCAGTCCTCCGACAGCCAGAGCTAAAACCGGTATATACTCCCTCAGCCCCAAGGGCATGTCAGATGCTGACATGCTAGGGAACAGTATGGAGAAGGGGAAGAGGGCAGAATATATTATTACAGATGCCAGGATCCTAGGAGTTCTGACAGCTATCTTCAGCTCCCTTAAAACTGCAGCCATCAGGCCATAATTCAGGCTCCACTTGGCGGATACCTTGGGAAGGGGAACCTCCCCCATCACGGCGGCATTCCAGAACCTGTTAGTCCCGTATCTCAATAGGAGATAGGAAAGCAGGAGGGAAGCCAAAGAGGTCGCTAGGGCAACTGGATCCCGGAACATGAAGATGAAGCTCACAGGGGGTATCCAAGCGACTAAACCTAGTCCGGATCTGAGGGACTCCCCGACGAATGATGATACCGGACCCATCGCGAAACCTATCCCCAGAGCGAATACCCATACCAAGGTGGAGACAGCCCTGCCCCTCAGGCTCCTCGTGTACTTGGATGCCAGTGAGCCCACGAGGTAGCCCAAGCCAAGGGATAGGAGAAGGCCCATCAAGGCTATGAGAAGGCTGGATATGAAGAACGAGGCATCATTCAGTATGTAAGACATGATCAGGCCAGCTGGAATGAGAACGAATGGTAAGGCAGCCTCTCCCCAGTATATCCCGACCCAAGAGAGGGCCCTCCTCACATCATACTCACCTATGGGAAGGCGGAAGACCGGATCAAGGAGCTTGTCCGAGATGAGCACTTGGGTGTTCAAGGCCATGATAAGGATCCCCATCATAATCTCCATGAGGGAGAGCATTG
>JAVALV010000162.1:0-6915 GCA_032159055.1 Thermoproteota archaeon
GGCATCTAGTAGAGATAGATCTAAGAAGGGAGAGACAGATATCTATAGAGGAATTTCTCTAGATGCAAGCCATTAAGAAGCTCTATTTGGTAAAATAAAGGGAAGGAAGAGTGATGGCAATGCGATACTCTAGGCAAATACCTCTTATAGGTAAGGAAGGTCAGCAGAGGCTTAGGTCATCATTAGTGGCAATTGTGGGCTTGGGAGGTATAGGATCACCTCTAGCTCTATATCTGGCAGGAGCAGGAGTTAATTTGCGTTTAATAGATGGAGATCTGGTGAGTTTAAGCAACCTTCATCGTCAGATCCTTTATAGTGAGAGGGATATAGGATTACCTAAGGCTTTAGTAGCTGAGAAGGAGATAAGAAGGAGAAATAGTGAAATATTTGTAGAAGGATTACCCTTTAAGTTGAAAGAGGAGAATGTAGACCACCTACTTAGGGGAGTGGATCTCGTATTAGATGCCACAGATAACTTCGCCACAAGATATCTTATAAACGAATTTTGCGTTAAAAATAGAATACCTTTCATATACTCAGCTATACACGGCTTTTATTTCGCTACTACTTTCATAGTTCCTGGCGAGACTCCCTGCCTCCGCTGCATATTCCCCGATGCGAAGAACGAGGAGAACATACCAGTTGTGGGAACAACTCCAGCCCAAGTAGCTTCTATAGCCGCAACAGAGGCCATAAAATACTTATCTGGTATGGAACCTTCATTAAAGGGCATTCTATTAGTAGGGGACTTGATTAGTGTAGAATTCAATAAGATAAAGGTGAAAAGAAATCCTAACTGTCCAGTATGCAGATCGTTAGGTAATTCTCAATCCTGAAGCTCTTCTATGCCTATATCCTCTCTAAGGAACCTTCTGATCTTTTCAGGTAAGCTCATCACATTCACCCTTACTTGATTCATTGTATCTCTATCTCTCATCGTCACGGTATCGTCCTTCAACGTCTGGTGATCCACTGTAATACAGACCGGTGTACCAATCTCATCCATCCTTCTGTAGCGTCTTCCAATCGTGCCAGATTCATCATAGAAAGCTATGAAGCCACCCTTTATCAGTTCTCTATATATCTGCCTTGCCTTCTCAGGCATGCCGTCCTTCTTCATTAATGGAAAGACCGCTACCTCTATAGGTGCCAGATATCTGGGAAGCTTAAGCCAAACTCTCTTTTCATCTTCCCTATAGGATAACATGAGTTCGTGAAAGAGAACTCGATCCAGTCCTATGGAAGGTTCATACAAATGAGGTAAAACCTTCTTACCTTCAGCATCAGATATCCTTAAATCGTTACCAGATACCTTCACATGCCCAGATAGGTCATAGTCTGTTCTATATGTGTTATTCACAAGTTCAGTCCACCCCAGATCCTCTGTATATACCTCAAGATCCCAGTGTGCTAAGGCATAATGAGCTTTCTCTCCTTCTATAAGCTCTCTATACCTTATCCTTTCCAATGGAATTTTAAGGGCTTCGTTGAAGAACTTCTGATAGACGACTAGCCAATACGTAATTAGAGGATTTATCGTATATCCGCTCTCTAATCCCTCCTTAGCAGTCATCTCTATTATTTCGCCGGTTTTCCTATCTTCCTTCCTGAGAAACCTTATCTTATAGTTAAGGTAAGGCTCTAATTTTTCTCTGTATATCCTATCAGGGTTTTTTGGATCGAAAAATACGTGTATCTCAAGTTGTTGAAATTCTCTCATTCTAATTAACGCCCTTCTGGGTGATATCTCGTTTCTGAATACCTTGCCGACCTGACCTAGGATGAAGGGCAATCTTCCCCTCATGACGATGAATGATTTCCTGAATTCTACCACGCTTCCTTGGGTTGTTTCCGGTCTCAAGGCGGCATTAGGTTCACTAGCTTCGGCACCTACAGCTATCGTGAACATGAGGTTGAATTTCTTTATTTCAGTCCACTCAGTTGAACCGCACTTCGGACACCTCACATTGTTCTCCCTTATTATCCTCATAAGTTCGTCATCGGAAAGTCCTTCTAAATTTTCTTTCAGACCTAATGATTCTTCTATAAGCTTGTCAACTCTAAATCTAGAGTGACATCTCCTACATTCTATCAACTTATCGAAGAAATGCTCTAGATGTCCTGAAGCTTCAAATACCTTGATCGGTAGTATGTTGGGGGTCTCAATTTCGTGAACTCCCTCAGGTAGTACTATCTCTCTTCTCCATAGAGAAATTATCTTGTTCTTCATCCTAAGGCCAAGAGGTCCATAAACGAAGAACCCTGCAGGTGCTCCTGCATATACATCCCTAGCTGATGGCCAGAAAAATCCTCTTCTATTAGCCAATTCAACAACCTTCTCGTATGTACCCTTCATTTTTAACGACCCAGTCTACAATATCTTCAGGGACTCCAGCTTCTTCAAGGGTTTTAGTAACATAATCATATCCCTTCTCTGATAGATATTTCATGAAAAAATATCTCACAGTCTCAGCATATTCCCAAAAGTAAATTACCCATGCTTCGGTTTCTTCTGAATAAAAATCTGGTTTTATCTTGCTCCATGGTTTGTAGTGCATCGTGGCAATTTTCACTTCATCTGCACCTCTTTCCAAGAGGTGCTGCTTGGCTACAATAAGGCTCTCTCCCGTGTCAGCCACATCATCCACCAGTAGGACCTTCTTTCCATCAAGTCTAGTAGAGAGAGGTTCTACTACCTCAGCTCCTTCCTTCAGATCTAATGCGTTGTAGTGAATCACTCTTATGCTCCTTATATCTCTAACATCAAGAAAATCGCTGAGAAGCCTAGCTATAACAACTCCTCCCCTCAATATAGCTACTATGGTATGAGGCCTGAATCCTGAATCTAGTAACTGGTCAGCTAATTTTCTAGCGTATATTAAGGCATCTTCCGGACCCACATGGAGGAACTCCATATTTTACACCTCTGGACACTTGCAAGGTATAGAACCACATTTTGGGCAACCTCCTCCATATCTTTCTGAAAAAGCTTCATCTAGATTTATAGACAAAAGATCTGATAAGCTTAAGAGCCAAGCTAGCACATCAGCCAGTTCTTCCTTTAGATTGCTCCTATCCTCTATCCTTAAGGCCCTAAAGAGTTCTCCCAGTTCCTCTCCTAAATGAAGAGCTGTCCCTTCAATACCTCTTCTTCGATCTCTCTCCCCATATATCTCTCTTATAAGCTCCTGAGCCTCGGATATCCTCATTGGCATTACCTACTATTAGATTAAATGAAGGGCTACTATGACAACCCCGGTAAGGATAGATAGCAATACAGGGAACCATTTAGGAACTTTTAAGCCCCCTGCTTCATCTGTGCTAAATGTAAGGATACCAGCTACGGACATAGGCATGAAGTTCTTGTCTTTCTTCCTCTTGGGCATACCCTCTCCCCATTAACGTTGAGGGATAACACACTAATAAATTTACAATGATAAGGATTGCTGATGAAGATAAGGTTCAATAATGGTATAGAGCTTCTCTGTGAGCAGAAGTTGCTATTAGATCCAGTAAAGACTGTTAGTAATATACCGTCCCTTATATCGCATGCCCACTCAGACCATGTACCCAGAGATGTGAGGAAGCCAAGGAGCAAACTGCTTGTTACTCAAGGCACAGCAGATATTCTAGCTAGGAGGTATGGAGCTAATGGATTCCATATACTTCATTTCAATGAGAGATATACCCTTGGAGAGATTGATGTCTATCCATATCCTGCTGGCCATATTTATGGATCTGCTGGTTTTCTGATAATTTGCGAAGATAAGTCTGTTTTTTATACTGGAGATATAAATCCTTACGGCGGTCTCACAGTAGAAAAGCCTGCTGAAGTTCCAGATGCAGATGTGCTCCTAATAGAATCGACTTATGGATCCCCTAAGTATAGATTCCCTGATCCCCAAAGAGTTAGATTGGAAATAGCTAGATGGGCTGCTGAAGAAGTTTATGAAGGAAAATCTCCGGTAATTGAGGCCTATTTAGTAGGAAAATCCCAGGAAGTAATAGCCTTACTAAATAAGTATACTAATATAGAAGTAGTTGTGTCCGAGAAAATAGCTAAGGTAAGCACACCCTTTAAGGACAAATTTAACTTAGAATACGCCCTTAGCTCAGAGGAACCTCATGTCCTAGTCACTCATAGAGCTAAATCAGGAAGGAGAGCTAGAGTGACGGGATGGGCCCTTTTCTCGAAGAGAAGGGAGGACTTTCCATTGAGCGCACATGCAGATTTTGATGGACTCGTAAACGTGGTTGCAACATCGGATCCTGATAAGGTTCTAACAATCTACGGGTTCAGTAAAGAATTCGCTAACTGGTTAAAAAAATGGGGGATTGATGCAGAACCTTTAGGTAAAGAATGGATCTATCTGTAGATTACTTCTTCTTGGTAGTTATTCCTGGTATCTCCTCAGGTACAACAGAAGGTCTCTCCTTCACCGTCTCGAGTACCAGTGAGGTGTTGGTATCTCTAAGGCCAGGTATGCTCTGGATCTTCCGGAGTATATCGTTCAGCTCAGATTGGTTTCCAGCTATGACCTTAAGAACCACATCAAATTGCCCAGTTATCTCATGAACCTCTAAAACGGAATTTCCAAGCAACTCGGTTACTTTCTTAGCTACATCAGTATGTTTACCCGGTTCCGTTTCAAGCAATATTATATACTTATTTCCCTTCCCAAGTTTAGCGTGATCGACAAGAGCAGTATAACCCTTAACTATGCCGAGCTCCTCAAGCTTTCTGACCTTCTTCATGACTCCAGCTGGGCTCATTCCAAGATCCCTAGCTATCTGGGTGTATGTGACTCTGCCATTCTCTACCAGTTTCCTCAATATCTCTATCTCTTTCGCGGTAATACCTTTCACTCTAGGCATAGGATAACACCCCCACAGAGCCGTCCTATAGGAATATGGAGTCTAATATATGACTCCTTGTCACTTTACTATCACTTGAATAAAAAGTTTTTTGAATTAAGTGGGATGGTGTTATAGAAGTGAGATATAATGCGATCCTAAATATTGCCACTGAGGGGAGTAAGGATCTTTTCACGCTCCCGAGCAAGCATATGGCATTATTACTCAATATTTTTGCCATTTTACTCCCTTACTACTGGTTTTATGTATTGAAACTTCGATCAGCTGCTCTGGAGTATGTATCTTTTGCACTAACATTTCTCGTGATATCCTTCGCGATGATCTGGAGAAGCGCCCCTTATCTCGATACTAGGAGATCTCTATGGGCTGGCTTCTTTATTATATTACCTTTAGCCATAGGTTCCCTCTTAGAGGTAGCTCGCATTCCTTTCTACTTCATGGTTTACACATCAGTTCTCCTTGCGTCGTTAATATCATGGTCTTTAGGTGAGGGAGTTAGAGCAAAGGCGCTACCAATAACTCTCTCTTTAGTCTCTCCGCTTATGTGTAAATTCCAAGTCATTACATTTGTTTTCTCTATAATAGCTATTTCATCAGCTTATTTAGTGGGACAAGTTATTGGAAAGATTTCCGAGCCTGTACTGGGTTTCAGAAATTTTGATAGTGTTAGGGCTTTGGCTGAAATAGTTCTAAGCGGATCAGGACGAAAGCTTGAGCAATCTCTGGAGAAGAGAGGGGTTAAAGGTTTGGTTACTTACGATTTGATAAAGTTAGGAGATTTAGCCCTAGTTACAGCCGATATCCATCCAGGGCCATTCAAGATGGGGAGCTACGATGCACCTAGTAGGATAATCAGCTCATTAGAGAATAGAGGAGTGAAATCCGTATTCCTTAGGAGAGCTTGCTCACATGAGAGAAATCTGGCTTCTAGCGGATATCTGGATATGTTAATTGACAGCATGCTTAATGACTTAGAAAGGACCTCTCCATGCTGCATTAGTGCTCCTATATTCATCAAAACCAAGAGCTTTGAGCTCAGTGCCCAAAAGTTTGGTGATACAATACTATTTACCGTATCAGGCCACCTTCTAAGGAGTTTTGAGGATATTCCTCATGAAATAGAGGAGATTGTTTCAAGGGAGCTAGGTGCCAGTATTTCCATAGTGGATCGACATGATTCGCTCATGCCTGATCATTACGAAATGGCTTTCCCCGATACGGAGCTAGGAAGGGAGCTCCTAGATGGCCTCATATCCCTAAGCAGTCGCATTCCGACTAGGTGCTATAAGAAGGTGGAAGCCGGATATGCAGAAGGCCATCCTAGCTGGAATAGCATCGGAAGTGGAGGTATAAGGGTATTGAGCCTCAAAACTCAAGACTGGATCATTTCCTATCTCTCCATAGATGGTAACAATATGGTTCCTGAACTCAGAGATGAGCTGGATCGGATGACTCCTAAGGGTGTTAGCTTAGTAGTAGCGACCACGGATACCCATGAGGTAATCTCAACTAAAGTAGCTTATAATCCCGTGGGAAAAGAGTGTGAGAATGATTATAACTGCCTAAGGGAGGAGGCTCTCTACCTAATGGAGTTAGTTAGGAAATCTTTGAACTCAATGATCCCGGTAGAAGCTAGCTGCTATAGGGGAAGGAGGGAAGTCACCTTTATAGGAAGAGATCTCATGGCTATGCTGTCTCCACTGATGAGAGTCGGTAGTATGGCTAAATACCTGATAACATTGGCTCTAATGCCCCAAATCTTAATTCTTCTATGGACTTTCTTATGATGAGATAAGGTTTATCTAGGGATTGACTATCAGTAGTTACGGGCCCGTAGCTCAGCATGGAAGAGCACCCGGCTTTTAACCGGGGGGTCGCGGGTTCGAATCCCGCCGGGCCCGCTAAATTTTATAAGTGAATTCTTTACGTAGAAGCTTCCTTCTATCTCTTATGGAATGAATCGAAAAATAAGTATGCTTATTACCTGAGGACGAGGAGAATGCTAAAACATTAATTTGATAATTTATTTATTTCTATTTT
>JAVALV010000163.1:0-3087 GCA_032159055.1 Thermoproteota archaeon
AGCGAGCGCCACCAGGTAGGTCAGACTGAACCTAGCCTGATCCACGCTCCTCGGTTCCTTAATGTTCGCGACCTTCGCCGCCTCTTCGAATATCTCCACCCTGACCCCACTCACCTCCTCCGGTTTCACCTCATCGCTCAACATAATCGCAGCTGTTATAGCGGTATGCGTATGCCTACAAGTGGGAAAGAATTTATAGCCGTTTAGCGTTATCGCATAATCCCATTTAGGATTTAATGCTTTCTCTATATCGCAATCAGGTGCCATGTTCTTACATAAACCCCTTTCATCTTCTAAGGCATTTAAATTTGTTCTGATACCGTCCCTTGCCATTAAAGATGATGTTACTCCGAGGAAAGCCGCATGTCCGGGGCTGAATGGCTTAACTCCAGAACCATAGGATATGAATCCCCAGAGCCCCGATGCGTAGTACGCTGCTATGGCAACTGCGTGGGATGCTACCTCGTCATCTAATCCCAGTACTCTAGAGGCTGCCGCCGCAGCCCCTAAAGATCCTGCTGTAGCAGTGGTATGCCATATAGCGTAGTGAGACCTACCAAAGGCCTTACCAAACCGTGCAGCAATCTCATATCCTACGATTACCGCTTCAAGGAGAGATTTCCAGCTTACATTCCCCTCACCCAATGCCAGAGCAGCAGGTACAACGGCGCTCCCAGCATGAACAAATCCCTGCCTTAGCCAATCGTCATATTCTAGGGAATGGGCCGCAAATCCATTAACCATGGCTGCCATGGAAGGTGAAGACCTCCACCAAGCTCCCAAGATGGAAGAGCCACTGTTGGTGGGATACGCTATTGAAGCAAATCTCCTGACCCGTTCTTCTCTCTCGAATCCCATTATCGCTACACCGATGGTATCTAGGAGAGCTTTCTTAGATTCTTCCTTCACGTACTCAGGTAAGGAATCATACTCCCAAGACCATACTTGTGACACTACCTCCTCTATCGCCGACATCTTGGATTTACCCTTGGAGATGATAAAAATTATCTTAAAGTAAAGGTCGCGCGTAAGTTGTCGGAAGTAAAGCTAAGAAGCTGTATTAAGTGGCAGATCTCCTCTCTATCTCCTTTGCGACTTCTAAGAACGATTTTGCTTGCTCATAGCTCATTCTATCTATCATCATTCCCCTGAATGATGCCGCTCCTAGGCCATGCGAAATGGCCTCCTCATAGGCTTTTACTATCTCCATGGCTTCTTTCACCTCTGATTCGCTTGGTGTAAAGACTTCATTTATTATAGGAATATGAGAAGGATGTATTGCATATTTCCCCTTGAATCCCAATCTTTTAGCTAAAAGTGATTGTTCTCTTACCCCCTTTCTATCTATTATCATTCCTAAGAATGGCGTATCTATTGCTAGGATCTTAGCTGATGCGGCAGCTACGCTAACCTTAGATCTGGCATACAATAGCTCCATCTCATCGCTTGAAAGATCGGACACGCTCCTTCCCAGATCCCTAAGGAAATCCCCCATACCGAATGAGAGGGCTGTTATCCTATCTGAGGATAAAGCTATATCCAAAGATCTCTCTACGCCCATAGCACTCTCTATCAGTGGAATTATCTTGACCTCATCTAGGCCTCTTTCATTTTCGAAGTGCAGTAATTTTTCCTCTAGCTTCCAAACGTCCTCCGGTACCTCTGCCTTAGGTAGAACTATACCATCAATCCCTTCCCTTATCACGAAGTCCAGATCTTCATCCAACATTCCCGTTGTTAGAGAGTTCACTCTTGCAAATACCAGCCCTCTGAACTTTTCCCTCTCCTCCTTCAGGAATTCCCTAACTAACCATCTAGCTGTTTCCTTCTCTCCTACAGGTACCGCATCTTCCATGTCAAGTACTATCACATCAGCTTTGCTTCTCAGCGAACTTAACATGAGCCTCCAGCTATTAGCTGGAACGAAGAGCAGAGATCTAGCCAGAGTTCCCATTACAGCACCTCCTCAAGCAAATTCGTTATTTGTTTTGGGGATTCTGCTACTAAGGCACCTGCTCCCTTCAGTGCCTTTATCTTGCTCTCTGCAGAGCCTTTACTTCCCGTCACAATGGCACTTGCATGGGAGAACCTTATTCCAGTTGGAAGCATCCTTCCAGCCACATAAACTATTAGAGGCTTCGTGAAGCCACCCCTTTCCATGAATTCAGCAGCTTCCTCCTCTTGGACTCCTCCTATCTCTGCAAACAGGACTACAGCTTCAGTTTCGTCATCCTTCTCAAATAACGCTAATAACTCTGCCTCTGTTAATCCAACCAAAGGTTCACTTCCGGTATGCACCGCTGTCGATATACCGAATCCCGCCTTACTTACGGCCCATGAGGTGGTTGTAGTCTGGCCGCCACTTCTTGATATGATCCCAACCCTACCCGGAGCGAAGGCCTCATTGGCCAGTTCAAGTGAACCACCAACCCATCCCATTACGGCTTTTCCAGGACTTATAACTCCAAACGATCCCGGACCTTGTATTCTTACTTCCTTCCTCCTTGCATGTGATAGGATAGCCATGGCATCGTGGATAGGTACTCTCTCGGTTGGTATGAGGATATAACCTACTCCGGAGTCAATAGCTTCCATTACTGCCTCTCTTAAGTGAGCTGGCGGTACCAGAGCTATGGATGCATCTAACGGGCCCACTTCATCTATAGCCTCCCTTATACTATTGAACACCTGAACGCCCCATACCTCGGCACCTCCTCTACCCGGGGTTACACCTGCCACAACTTTGGTCCCGTACTCCAGCATATATCGGGTCGCAAATTCTCCAGTTCTTCCAGTTATTCCCTGAACTAGGACCTTGGTATCCTCATCTATGAGAATAGCCATCAAATCACCTCCAATGGGACCCTTACCTCTATGGCAGAGTTACCATACCACGAGCAGTAGATCTCACATGCCAGACACTCATTATCGAGCCTGACTGCCTCTTCTGGTGAAACAGCTAACTTAGGCTTCCCCCCTTCTATCTTGAGGACATTCCTACCGTATAACCTGCATGCCTTAATACATGCGAATCCGCAGTCGGGAGCAATGCATTTATTGTAATCTATGATTACCTCAGCTGTCCTC
>JAVALV010000164.1:0-26874 GCA_032159055.1 Thermoproteota archaeon
AGGAAGCCTCTGAGGAGCACCTAGAGCATAATCAACGAGAGGAGAGGGGGTATTCCAGATCACTGCCCCTACATTATTAAATTCTATCTCTTCGCCTACTTCGCCAATTAGCGATATTCTGGCAGGAGAGATTACCTCGACCGCCTCCTTAACTTCCCTCCAATCACTTAATGCTAAAATCTTGCTATCTTCTAGGACCTTCTTTATAACAGGATTAGATATCCTCTCAACTAGATCATTTACCTCAGTCTTAATATCCTCAGCTAACTGCTCATCTTGGGTCAGGACGGTAATGAAAGTATCTAACCCATGCTCTGCTTGGGAAACAACTTCCCACGCAACTGTCGAAATTTCAGCTCTATTACCAGCTACGACTACATGCTCAACTGGTGTGGACGGAAAATCAACCGCTACATCGGGAGAGACCATCTTCTTTGCCGTCATGAAGAAGAGATCTCCGGTTCCAAATATCTTTTGGACATTGGGAATGGTAGTTGTTCCATATGCCATTGCTGCAACAGCGACAGCACCTCCAACCCTATATACCTTATCTACGCCACATAATCTCGCCGCAGCCAATAGATACGGATTTACCGATCCTTTTGCTAAAGGAGGAGTGAAAACTGAGATCCTTTTAACTCCTGCTATCTTAGCAGGTACAGCTGTATATATCAGCGTGGAAAAATAGGAGAAGTCCTCTCCTTCAGGAATATGGATGCCTATGCTCTCTAAAGGTATCCATCTCACCCCATACTCGCTCTCTCCTTCTCTAATGATGAAATCCTCTATCTTCTGCCTTGAGTAAAATTCCCTAACTCTGGATATTAATTCCTCAAGTACAGGAATATCCTCTTTTATGAGGGAAATGGCTTCATCTACGACTCCATCACTTACTTGGAAATCATCGGGGGTTAGCTTCACACCATATAACCTCTCGATGAGATCGGAGACTGCCTCATCTTCCCTGAACTTTACCTGCTCTATCATCGGGCGGACCGATTCCATGAATACGCTGAGATCTAGCTCTCTAGATTCTAGATCAACCAAGAACTTCCAAGCATCCTCACCCTTTAGAACACGCAGAGATATCACCCATTTTAATAAACCCGTTATCCTTAAAATAGTGGTCACTTTATCTATAAGGGGGAATGAGATAGCCATCCCAGAATGAGGGGACTATAAAAATGATTTACCCAGGGGTAATCGACCCCCCTAGTATGCAAGTACAGGTTCCTTCTTGCTATAGGCTTCTACTATCCTCCTCAATCCGTCTGCTAATTCGATCTTATAGCGAAATCTAAGCTCCTCCTCTGCCTTAGATGTATTAGCTAGCGTCCTATATACATAGTTTTTTATCGGGTTCTCTTCATAAATTACGTTCAAATTGAGCCCTGCTTCTCTAATCAACTCCACTAGTTCATTAAACGAAGTTTCCTTTCCCGTCCCAACATTATAAATGCCGTATTCTATGTCCGAGTTATAGGCTAGGAGGAAAGCCTCAACGACATCACTTACGAATATGAAGTCTCTCGTTTGACTGCCATCTCCATATATGACGAAAGGCCTTCTCTCAAGGGATGCCCAAATCATCTGAGAGACTATATTAGCAAACTTTCCCTTTGCCCTTTCATTCGGTCCATAGACGCTAAAGAGCCTTAAACCAATACTTTTAACCCCATACAGGTCGTAATAAACCTTGGCAAGTCTCTCTAGCCAGTATCTACCTTCAGTATAAAAATCCGTTGGGAAAATCTGCATATCCTCAGAGAACGGTGGCTCATTCCCGTTATAGAGGGAAGATGTTGAGGCATATACAATTCTAGCTCCAGTTCTCCTTGCATACTCAAATACGGCTATGGAATCCCTTATAACATTTGAAAGGAGAGAGGGATCTCTCTTATACATGGGGCTTGACGATGGCATACCTAGGTGGAACACTGCATCAACGGGAGTTAAGTCAGAGATCAGTGAGGAAGGACCCTCCATTAAGGTTGCGCCTCTCTCCCTCAAGATGCTAGCTATCTCCTTCGATCCCGTGGAGAAGTTGTCTATAATAACAACATCATTTCCATCGACGATAAGCCTCGCTACAAGATTACTCCCTATGAAGCCAGCTCCCCCAGTAACAGCAGCTCTCAATAGAGGCACCCAATTGTTTCTCTACATAAAGATAAAATAGTAACTGATTTAGCAATGAGGTTAAAAAAGGAGGATTTAAGAAGATCTTATTATATCAAGTAGGTCGTCGGTCATCTTATCTGCCTGCTCTTCGGTTACAGTTAATGGAGGTTCTATCCTCACAACGTTGCTGAACATACCACCGGTTCCAATGATGTATCCCCTCTTGAACATCTCGTTCTTTACCCTCTTAGTCAACTCAGTATCGGGTCTCTTATCACCTTTCACTAGCTCGACACCTATGAATAATCCCTTTCCTCTAACCTCGCCTATAGCATTAAGAGAGGCGTCCTTCAGCTTCTTCATTATAAAGTTCCCGACCTTGAATGCATTCTCATGTAATTTCTCCTCTAGCATCACCTCTATGCCAGCCAGACCTGCGGCACATGCAACAGGATTTCCGGAGAAAGTAACATTATGATCTCCCGGTTCCCATGCTCTATCAACCTCATCCGTTGTCATCGTACCTGCAAGAGGAAGTCCTGCTCCTAGGGCCTTCCCCATAGTCATTATATCCGCTTTAACGTCTTCCCATTCATGGGCAAATATCTTGCCAGTTCTCCCGAAACCACTTTGAACTTCATCCATTATCAAGAGGACATCATTTTCATGAGCAATCTTCTCCAGATCCTTGAGCCAGCCATTGGGTGGAACTATTATACCACCTTCTCCCATAACTGGTTCCATTATTATAGCAGCTACATTTTCCGATCCTAGATGATATCTAATATACTCGTCCACTTTCTCCAGCGTGTAGCTCTTGCAAGTTTCCTCGTCTCCAGGGAACCTGAAGCAGTAGGGAGAAGGAAGATGTATAACTCCGGGATAGCTAGCGAAATTACCTAAGTGCCTCTTATACTTCCTCTCATGGGTGAGGGTGAGGGTTAGAGCTCCTCTTCCATGGAAGGCGAAATCGAAGGCTATTACATAAGCACCAGTCTTCCCCTGAACCTTAACAGAGTATTTCTTAGCGAGCTTTATTGCTGCTTCAACAGCTTCCGTCCCGCTATTAGCATAATAAGTCTTCTTGAGATTACTTGGAGATATTTCGGCTAATTTCTTGGCTAACTCCAATGCTGGGACGTTATAATATATCATGCCTATATGCGCGATCTTCTCCATCTGTTCTTTGACCGCATTAACTATCTTAGGGTGGGAATGACCATAATTTATGACACCGAACCCAGAGAAGAAATCTAAATATTTATTACCATTTACATCCCAGATCTCTAAGCCTTTAGCTCTTTCCAGCACAATAGGATAAACTATCGGATATGCGCTCTGCAAATATTCCCTTCCTATCTCTACACTCAGAAGGACCACCTAAGGAAGCCTAGCTTGATAAATAATAAAGTTAGCTAAGGCAAATATGTTAGGTGAAACAGGATAATATCCCAATTAATGCAATCTCGGTAACTTAACTAATTCATCTTGGGAAGGGTAAGTAGTTTTTAGTACAGGGATCCCGCCAGCTAGAAACTATTTTCTAAGTTGGAAGTTCCATAAATGAGAGGTATGCCTCTAACTCCTAGTTTTTTGAGCAAGCACTCTACGAAACTACCCATCCTATTTCCAGTAATGAAAAGAGGAGAACCCATCTCCCTAGCTATATTGAGTGCCTTTGATGCCCCTTCACATGAATCAGGTAATCTTATCCCCTTTACCTTCTTAGAGAACATATCAGACCAAGGGCCAGATACCAAAACATTCTTGTAATCAACCCATTTCTCCTTTATCATCCTCAAAAACGACCATGTTCTGCCAGGTCTATCTCTTCTCAGCTGTATGGCTATTATAGGTGTATCACCTAGCCATCTCATTATCAGGGATGCGCTATCAGGATCGTTTACTTTAGAGGCATCGTAGAAAACTATATCTGATTTACTGTTCCACTTCAATGATCTCCTTATCATTGCTAGGTACTTATTTATGTTCAGATCGAGACCATATAGCCTTAGCACTTCTCTACCAATTATAGGTATTTCCGATCCAGGTAAATCCAGATTCGGTGATGATACTGAGATGAACTTTCTTGCGCGTTTTTTCATTAAGTTATTCAATTTCTCATCGGATTCACCGCTAATTATAAGACTGGCCTTGGCAAATGTATATGAGAAGGAAGAAGCAATATTTTCTCTGCTACGCCCAAATTCCTCCACATGATCCAGTCTTACGTTAGTTACAGCTACGATCTGGGGCTTCAGGAATACCTCATTGAATGTCCTTGCGGTGTATGGGGAGATCCCCTGATTTTCCATTACACAGAATTCTATGGCTTCTACATCAAAGAGATTCTCATATAACCTAACAGGTCTTCTCCTCACTAAGACTCTTCTCTCCCTACCAATGCAAATCATTGGAGCAGCTCCAGTAACTTTACAGATGGACCTAGCGTTCCTGTTAACGAGCTCATTGTGGATCAATAATGCCAAGCTTGTTTTTCCTCTAGTTCCCATAATAGAGATCCTATTCTTGGCGATCTTCCAAGGAGGTCTCGCTTTCATCTCTCTCACCATTTTAAAAAATTAACTAAAAATACCAGTGCGACCAATTGTAGTATAAAGAAAATTGAAGATAATAGAAATGTATAGAATCGACGTTTAGACGAATGTATATCATATGCTAAGAGACCAGGTAAGGTAGATAATAGTACAGTTCCGGAATCTATACTCGGATAACTAAATAAAAATACGAGAAGGGAGCTGGTTGTGCTATAAAGGAAGAATATCCTCATGCCATAAAATAAAAAATATCTATAAGCTAGTTCTCCAAGTAAGAGCGCTATGATGAAACTTACGGTAATTACCAAAATGGAACGAGGAACTAGGTAGCAATAAGAGGCAAGTAGAGGTATGGAGAATGAAATGATCTTATATCCTAACCTTTCATAGATCATCCAAGCAACTAAAATTCCTACATTAGCTAGGATATAAGCCAGTGTTTCCGCGGTCATCCCTCCTCCCCATCTTGTACATACTTAATTGTTTACATCAAATGGCGAAGTTCGTATTATGCTGTTAAAGACATTAATATTTAATAGTATGAGCAGTCTCATATTCATGACCCTTCAAGGGGTGATACATATGTCTACAGGACTTAATCCGTGGGAAGTTGCCCTTAAGCAGCTGGATAAGGCTGCTAAGGCTATGAATCTAGATCCCGGTTTACATGCTATTTTAGCGAAGCCAAAGAGAATACTTGAAGTATCCCTCCCCGTCAAGATGGATGATGGAAGCATTAAGGTCTTCACTGGATGGAGGGTTCAGCATAACGATGCCAGAGGACCTCACAAGGGAGGTATAAGATACCATCCCAACACCAACTTGGATGAAGTAAAGGCCCTCGCCATGTGGATGACTTGGAAGACTGCCGTGGTTGATATACCATACGGGGGTGCTAAAGGAGGGATACAGGTAGATCCTCACAAGCTCAGTCTTAGTGAGCTAGAGAGACTTACTAGAAGATATGCTTATGCCATAGCCCCCATAATAAGCGTAGATGCAGATATACCTGCTCCTGACGTGTATACAAGCCCCAGGGAAATGGCTTGGATAATGGACACCTACAGTATGCTAAAAGGCTATCCAGAGCCGGGCATAATAACAGGGAAGCCTTTAGAGGTCGGAGGAAGCGAAGGGAGAAATGAAGCCACTGCTAGAGGCCTTCAATACACAGTAGAGGAAGCTCTGAATGTCCTCGGAATAGATCCTAAGGGAGCTACTGCTGCCGTTCAAGGCTACGGGAATGCTGGCTACTTCTCCGCTAAGTTCATGCACGAACTCGGCATGAAAGTAGTAGCGGTTAGTGATACAAGAGGTGCGATATACAATCCAAACGGGCTTGACCCAGAGGCTGTACTTGAGCATAAGAAAAAGACAGGTAGTGTTAAAGATTTCCCTGGATCCACACCATTGGCCTCAGATCCGGTTGAGGGCAATAAGAAGCTGCTCGAATTGGATGTTGATGTCCTCATACCAGCCGCTATAGAGAACGTGATCACCAAGGATAATGCGGACAATATAAAGGCTAAGATAATAGCAGAGGCTGCTAATGGTCCCACTACTCCTGAAGCAGATGATATCCTGTTCCAGAAAGGTGTACTCATAATCCCTGACATCCTAGCTAATGCAGGAGGAGTTACTGTAAGCTATTTCGAATGGGTTCAGGCTAGGACCAGAGAATGGTGGGATATTGACACTGTGAGGCAGAAGTTGAGAGCGAAGATGACAAAGGCTTTCAGGGATGTCTATAACAAGCATAAAGAAATGAAAATTGACATGAGAACTGCCGCTCTGGTGCTCGCAGTTGGTAGGGTAGCAAAGGCCATGGAAATAAGGGGCATTTGGCCCTGAACACTCTCCTTATTTTTCCTCTTTTCTCCGGCTTTCATCATTCATATTGGTCAGTTAAAATAAATTACAAAAGAAAAAAGAATCAGAGAGCATTAGCTACAATTTCTTTTCTAGCTTGCACTTTGGCGGAAGCAACAAGCTCTTCCCATAACTTCTCATTATATTCACAGCTTGGATCGGGTCCTAATGGATCTCCATAGTAGGCGTATGCTCTGGCCCTGCAGCCACCGCATATATAGCGATATGGGCAGGAGGAGCATGCATAATGATCTCTATCTCTGAGGCTCTTGAGTAACTCGTTATTTTGCCATACATTTAAGAAGCCATCTTTCAAGACGTTACCTACGACTATAGGTAAGAAAACACATGGTTGTATGTCCCCATTATACTCTATGGAGCAATAAATCCTGCCAGCACCGCACCCTCCTAAGAACTCCGCTAAAGCAAAACCAGCTGAGAGATATTCTTCTGGTATAGAAAGCTCAGCGAAATGGGTTGGAGCAAGTTTACCGCCTTTATCTACCTTTTTCATTGATACGACTGCATAGAAAGGACTTGTTGAAAATGCCTGTAACTGTCCCGAAGAAAGCTCCGAGTAAAGAAGCTCTAACGTCTCATACCTCTCTTTAGGAGACAGATCTAGCTCAACTATTTCTTTTCCTCTTCCAGTTGGGATGAAATTAAAAGCGATGAACCTATCTACTTTAAGATCTTTAGCCAATTTTATCATATCTGGTAATTTTTTATAGTTTAACTTCGTTACGGTCGTAGCTATTCCCACTTCCAGTCCAGCTTCCTTTGAGTTCTTTATCCCTTCAATTGATCTCTCCCAGGCTCCCCTAACTCCTCTGAAGTAATCATGAGTCTCAGGATCTGGAGCATCCAAGCTCACTTCGACATATCTAACACCGGTTTCCTTTAGCCTCCTAGCTACCTCCGGCCTTATTAAAGTACCATTCGTGGCTATACTTATGTACATACCTGTTTCAGCCGCTTTCTTCGCCACAACCCAGAAGTCAGGACTCATTAGTGGTTCTCCACCTGAGAAGGATAATGCGGAAACTCCCGCTTCATCTAGCTGCCTGAGGACCTCCAGCCTCTCATCCAGTGTGAGCTCACCTGGAGCTGGAAATGGTGTTGCATTGGCATAGCAGTGCTTGCATCTGAGATTACATCTGCTAGTGAAATCCCACACTATCATAAATGGTGCATATAACTTCTGTGGTCTAGTTATACCATAGTAAGCGATTCCGAGGAGGATGTTTGCTATACCTCTTCTCATATATGGGTCCTTGAGTTTCTCCCTCAAGGTAGATTCATCGGCTCCAAACTTATCTGCTGATTTAGATAGGATAGCGCTTAACGTAGATGAGAGAATCTTCTCCTTGATGCTAGAGGGCTCCTCAACGCCAGCATATATACCTAAAAGCTTGGCTATGTTCTTTGGAGGCCCTAACTTCCTTATAACAGAACGAGTAGCTCCATTACCGAGGAATCTCCTAACATAATAGATTAGCTCCTTAGCCCCCATTTCTTGGCTGCTCATATAGGTCCAGATAATACATAACTCCCTTCTCGGATATAAATATTATCATTTTAAATCTACTATAGAATTCCCATTAATATATTAATATTAGTATGCTATATTGTTTTATTTTTCTTTATAGGCGTTCATTTACTTAATTTTATTAATTAACCTTACGGTCAAGTAGATAATTTTCATTTAATGGAATAGCGCCCTGATTAGGGAAACGTTTTTAAACTCAGTAGAAGATGCTAGGGTAACGCCTATTGGGGCGAAGTAGTATGTCGACTAGCAAGAAAGTATCCGAGTTAAGACCCGGGGATAACAGTGTTGATATCAAGGTCCGGGTCATAGAAGCGGGAGAATCCCGCGTTGTCGAGACTAGGAAAGGTCCCCGAACTCTTTCGGAGGCCACTGTAGGTGATGAAACCGGTAGAGTAACTCTTACTCTATGGGGAGACCACGCAGGTAAGCTGTCTGAGGGGCAAGTTGTCGAGCTACAGAACGCATTCACTACTGTGTATAGAGGGAGAGTGCAACTCAATCTGGGTAACCTAGGTAGCATAAATGAGGCTCAGGATTCTGATGTAGTAGGAGTGGATGAAATTCCTGACGAGTATCCCGAGGCTCCAGAAGATTATAGGCCCCCAAGAAGAAGGAGGAGCTATAGCAGGAATAGTGGTTATCGAGGAAGGGCCAGATGGTAAATTTTGTATTTTTAGATAATACTTTCTTTAACTAATTTTTATTATTAGGCAACCTATATCGTAGATTACTAACTTCTCAGATGAATATTAAATAAAAATTACTTCGTATTACATAAAATTGAAACCATATACATTTTAAGCAATGAATGTCTATTAATCTGGGTGTTATACTGAGTAATATTACTATTGTGCGGACCCTATCTCCAGTAGCAATTCTAGTACTTCTTTTGGTATCATCCATAATAATTGCTTCAGCCTCACCTGAGGACGGAAAGCTTCATTTAGCTCCATTAAGTGATACGTACATATTAAAAGACTGCTCTACATGTAAGATGTTCAATAATAGTGAACTGAGGATTGGGTACCTAGCTAAGAGAGTTCGGTCAAATTATTTACCAGCTGTGAAGTATAAGATAGTGATAACTAATAGATCGAATATCCTCCTAAAATTCAATCTATCAAAGGTGCCTCCTGGAGCAAAGATAAAAGTTGCTAGGCTATGGCTATACATAAAAAAGCCCCCAGCTAAATCACTAATGGCCTACCTATATGTTCTGAAAGAGGGCTATGATGAGAATTGGGTTACTTGGACTCAGAGAACTAGCGACAAACGCTGGAGAGTACCTGGAGGATTTGGTGAACCAGATTACACTGACAGAGTTAGTATAGATGATAGAGCAGCAGTTGGTAGCTCTATCGGATTCTTAGTTACAGATTATGTTTCGAGAGTTCTTAATGGAACAATTGAAGACCATGGCCTGCTAATCCTACCAAAAATGGAGAAACTATCGTCAAATGATTTTCCCAGAGGAACTAATGAAATAGATTTCTATGCAGATTTCTTCAGCTATGAAGGAGCGAAGAGAGAGGCGAAAACACAGTACATTCCGGACCTTTACGTAGAATTTGAGAAACCTACAGCGATACTGGAATTATCATCCAATGAGCTGACCCTTGAGAGGGGCAGCTCCTCATCTCTAACAGTTTCAGAAAGCGGGACGTATGAAGGCAGTGTTAAGCTAGGCTTCAAGGTTGTTAAAGCGCCAGGCCTCAAGGTTGGACCTCTTAAGGTGAACATATCTAAATTCTCAGAGGAACCAGGATTCTCTACTAGAGTAACTATATCAGCTAAAGAGAACGCGATGCCTGGAAACTACGTCATAGAGTTTTACCCGATCACCCCCGGATACAACTCTGACGTCGTCTATTACGGAAAAGTAAACCTTACGGTTACAGTTAAAGGTGGGGAAACGACTTATTCACCTACGACAACTACTCAAGAGTCGAGAACAGAAACCTCAGAAGGGACCAATACGCCGCCGGTACAGACGACAACTATACCTATTACAACATCAACACCTACTACCACTAGTGCTTCTCCTACGATGAGTACGCCCTCAGCAACAAAGGCTACTAAGGCTACAACAAGTCCTATCGTAGTAACTGTAACTACCGTACAGAGTAATCCTCTAGGATTAAGCTCTAATCTAACATTAGGCATACTTGGAGCTGTGATAGCTGTCCTCATAGTGGGTATAATAATCATCGTGGCTAAACGTAGGTGATCTTAATCCTCCCTTAATTTTCCACTTTTTATTAATTCATAATAATTTTTAAATCATTACTAGGAAGACTATATGAGTAATAGGTTTATTCTCTCAAGTATGGCGGGATCATTATCCATCTAAATAATTAAATTTTCCTGCAGTAACCTAATTAGGTGGCTTTTATTGACGGATCCTAAGGTAGAGTTTGCGGTATGGACAAAATTGGTTCCTGAATCGGAGATTAGAAGGCTCCTAAAGTTTAGAGTAAAGTACTACTTCGCTGGAGGTAAGCCGGGAGTATTACCCCTAGGGGCTTTCCCGATGATACTCAATACGCTTGCCCTGAGAGAGTTAGAGGATATATTCTCGGGAAAGGAAATAGATGTTATAGAAGATTACAATTATGGCCCTACTGATGGCCTACCTGAAGTAAAGAAGGTTATGGCTAGCATACTGCGGGAAAGGGATGGCATAGATCTAGATCCAAGCGAAGGGTGGAGGGATGTCCTGATAACTACAGGATCTCAACAGGCTATCTACCTTCTGTTAGACGTACTCCTTAACCCAGATGACCTAGTGATAGTTCCAGCACCTGTTTATCTGGGATTTGTAAATGTAGTCACGAAATTTAGGGGTCAAGTAATAGCTGTACCTGGGGATAAGCAGGGAATGATACCTGAGAATGTTGATAGAGCAATAAAGCTAGCGGAGAATAAGCTAGGAAAGAAACCTAAGCTAATTTACGTGGTACCTGATTCGGATAATCCCTCAGGCACTACAATGCCAGAGAGCAGGAGGAGGGCCCTTCTTGATGTAGCCAAGAGTAATGGAATATATTTACTAGAGGATGCCGCTTACAGGGAAATACAGTTCAAAGGTGAAAGATTAAAGCCAATAAGAGCTTTCGATGATGGAAGCACTGTTATTTACATGCGCACAACAAGTAAGGAGGTTGCTGTCCTTAGAGTTGCCTATAGCTTGATGCCACCCGAGATAAGGGAAGAAGTAGTGAAAGCTAAAGGATATAATGATCTGTGTACGCCTACGATAGTTCAGAAAATAGCGAAATTATATTACGAAAGATATTTCAGCCAGTTTATCGAGAAGGTTCGAGAAGGTTATAAGAGGAGATATGAAGCTATGGCCAGAGCCATAGATGAAAACTTCCCATCTGGAGAGAGAACTGATCCCACCGGTGGATTCTTCATATGGTGGGAATCGGATAATAGGAAATTCGATTCCAAGAAGTTCTTAGAGGAGATCGCAATACCGAATGATATATTATACGTCCCAGGCCAGGCCTTCTATCCTCTAAAAGGATACCTATATAGTGTAGAGAAAGGAGATCTTATGGATGCTTCTAACAGACCTACGAACGCTATGAGACTCAGTTATTCCTATATGGAGCCTGATAAGATAGAAGAGGGAATAAGAAGGCTAGGATCCCTTCTGAAGGCTCACTTATGAGAAAAGGATAACTCATCCCTACTCTTTTTTACATCTTAAAAAGTATTAAATAATTTGCCATCAATTTAAAAGGGGGCTTCCCCTATGACGGATTTAAAGGAATCTCTTAGGAGTGGTCTCGTAAGTATGATGAAGGAGGCTGCTTTTAATGTACCTCAAGATGTTAAGGAAGCCCTTAAACGGGCTTATGAAGTGGAAGATAATCCAGTCGCTAAGGCTAACTTGGGCGCTATTCTGAGGAACATAGAGGTCTCTAGGGAAAAGAAGCTACCTATGTGCCAAGATACAGGGACTCCTACATTCTTCATTGAGCTAGGAGAAGACTTTCCCATAAAATCTGAACTTAGGAAGGTAGTAGAGGAGGCAGTAAGAGCTGCAACGGATGAGATACCATTAAGGCCCAATGCAGTTAATCCTTGGACATATAAAAATTCGGGAGATAACACGGGTAGGCTCGTTCCAATAATACATCTAGATTTGGTACCGGGAGATCAAATGAAGGTGATTTATCTGGCTAAAGGAGGAGGTAGTGAGAACACATCACAGCTTTTCATGCTAAGTCCAGTTTTAGGTCTAAAGGGAATTAAGAGAGCTGTGATAGATGCTATGCTAGAAGCAGGTCCGAAGCCATGTCCTCCAATTATAGTGGGTATTGGTATCGGAGGAAGCGCTGATATGGCGTTAAAGCTTGCGAAGAAGGCAACATTTAGGAGGTTGAACGAGCCGAATCCAGATCCAAAGATTGCTGAAGTTGAGGAGGAGCTGTTGGAAAAGATAAATTCCCTAGGATTAGGCCCTATGGGCTTAGGAGGTAGAACCTATGCCCTCGCAGTTAAGATAGAATGGGCTCATAAACATCCTGCAAGCCTACCAGTTGGTATAAATACACAATGCTGGGCTTTTAGGAGAGCTGAGGCCATATTTAATAGCAATGGAGAGATGAAGCTTCTGGTTCCCCCATGAGAGGTGATTATTATGGCAGAATATAGGTTAAAAACTCCTATTTCTGAGGAAGAAGTTAGGAAGTTGAAGGTAGGTGATATAGTATACCTTGATGGCATTATGGTAACTGGTAGGGATCAGGTACACAGAAGAGCTCTAGAACTCGCTTCTAAAGGAGAGAAGGATAAGATGCCCATGAGCTTGGAGGGCATAGCTCTTTACCACTGTGGACCCATAGTGAAGAAGGTAGGCGGTGAATGGAAGATATTTGGATTTGGTCCAACTACAAGTGCTAGAATGGACAGTGTTGAGGCTGATTTCATCAGAGAATTTGGTGTAAGGCTTATAATAGGAAAAGGAGGAATGTTTGAGAAAACTACGAGGGGAATGAAGGAATATGGAGCAGCATACCTAGCATATCCGGGTGGCACTTCAGCTGTAGCTACTAGTGCAGTTAAAAGGGTAGTTGATGTTTATTGGCTCGATTTAGGCACTCCTGAAGCAATGTGGGTTGTTGAAGTCGAGAATTTCGGCCCTACAATGGTAGCAATAGATTCCCATGGTAATAATCTATTCACTGATGTACTTAGCAGGGCTAAGAAGGCAGCTGAAGAAGTAAAAGCTCAAATATAACTATCTTTCCTTTTCTTTCTTTCTCAGAAATTGTACGAAACGTTCTGGGACGATTTTAACAACAATGTTTACTAATGTACCAATTCCTTCTATAAATGAGGGGATATGGTCAGTATAATAGAATCATGCATTTTCTCGCTGGAGAAAAGGGGCTTTTCTATCTTATATTGGTACATAGATAGAGGAGAAGTTGAAATAATCTTGAAGACTAGAACTGCTTCTCCTTTAGAAGCAATTAATCTTATCAGGGATAAGCTTAAGGTGATAAAAGTTAGTCTCGAGGTTACCAAGGAAGGTAGAGATTTGCTAGCCCGAATAGACTTCAAATTAGGTCATCCTCCAGAAGGGCTGAGGCCGAAAGGTTTAAATGACCTCTTAGCATGGGGGCCAGCTATCTGAAAAGCGTCTTTCAATATCTTAGCAATTAATCGGTCACTTATTGAATGCCCGGCGATTTTTACTCAAGTCTCACGTTGCTACTCTATATTTAGTAATTACTACTTTATTTTCAATAATCGGTTAAAAAATAGAAAAAGTGTGTGTTAAAGAAAATTAATATTATATTGTTATATGCATA
The DNA here is from genome assembly GCA_032159055.1 of Thermoproteota archaeon. GTDB lineage: Archaea > Korarchaeota > Korarchaeia > Korarchaeales > Korarchaeaceae > Korarchaeum. Next base: position 13,929 of record JAVALV010000164.1, read on the forward strand.
TATACTATTGCTTTATTACTACAATATAATTTTATTATGAAAGTATTGTATGGGAAAATAATATAATATAGAAATATTAAGGATCTCCTTTTTCTAAATAATTAACAAGTATCTCCTACAAATATATAAATATAAAAAACAATACATTTAAAAGTAACATTATCTAATTTAATAGGAGCTGATAGAAATAAGTTTAATAATAGGTGGCTCACTATCCACCCTTCTGTTTGGAGGCGCCGCTTCTCTAGCCTCTGCCTTAAAAGCGACATCTTCAGGGGTTATAGTAGAACCATCAATCCTAAAGACCATGTCTATGATAGGGGCACCGCTCCTCTTGGCAAAGACATATAACAACATTATAATGGAAAGGAATTTGGGTGCTAGCGCACTAAAAGATGAATTCTCATCAAAATATATCAGAGAAAAGATCGTTAATCTCGTAGACAGATCAAAAGGAAGGAAAATACTCGAAGGGAAGCTAACTTCGATGGGATTAAATAAAGAAGAAATTTTCACAGCAATCTTATCTCTGAGTAAATCTCACGATAGAGTATTTATATCCAGACCATTCGCTAGGATTGTAATAAAGGATTTGGGGTTAAATCCATCTCCTCCACTTATAGCTCTAGTAGATTCGTTGAGAAGAGGTGTAATCTCACTGAAAGAATTCTCTATTCTGTATGGGAAACTGTCTGAATTAGAGGATGAGAGGTGATGCTGATATGAGCCGAGTGTTCTTAGAAGATGATAAGCAAGAAATTAAGAAGGCTTTAGATGAAATAGAGGATATAAAAAATGAAAAACGAAGAAGCCATCTAATAGCTGCGGGCTTCATATCTCTAGGTATATTTCTTCTCTTTGTATCCTTATTATCGCTATTGGAAAGGATACCAATACTTACCCTCGATATCTTCTGGACATTCATAGTTATCATATCAATTGGAGCAGTAGCTTTCGGCTATGGCTTTTATAGAATGGGCGTGTCCTGAAGTTGAATAAAGAAAGCTTTTTTCCATCTTTTTCTATAATAATTCCTGCATATAACGAGGAGAAAAGTGTAGCAAAATGTATAGATAGTATACTTAAACAGACGGTTTTGCCTGAACGTGTAATAATAATCAATGACGGCTCCACCGATTTAACTCGACGTATAATAGAGCTATATAAGGAGATATTCCCAGAGAAGTTGGTAATAGTTAATCTCGAGAAGAACACAGGAAATAAAGCATTAGCACTGAGATATGCGATACCATACCTAGAAGGAGACTTAATATTTTATACAGATGCTGACTCCGAATTAGAACCCGATGCATTTGAGTACATGATTCAGCATTTCTTAGATCCTAAGATAGGTGGAATATCAGGATACGTAAGATCTAGGAAGCATAATCTGATCACTGGCATCAGGGAACTTCAGTATCTCATGGGCCAAGACATCTATAAGAAAGGAAAAGAATTTCTAAATGCCATAACGATTATTCCAGGACCAATAGGGGCTGTAAGAAGGGAATTATTCAATCCTAAGGCAGATACGGTAACAGAGGATATGGACCTCACTCTCTCTATACTTGAAAGGGGGTACAGTCTAGCTTACGAGACTAAAGCTATCGCGTGGACTAGTGATCCTCCAAACATGAGATCGTACGTTAGACAGATGATCAGGTGGTTCTCTGGATTTTTTCAAAATATTAAGAAGCACTTCCATTCCCTTCCAAGAAATGTAAAGGGAGTAATGGCTTTAACATTTACAGAATATACTCTATTTTCTTTAATCCTTGACATCTCTATAATCTATGGCATTTTGTCTAAGAGCATCCTTCCCTTTATAATATTCGTAATAAGCGAAACCCTTCCTTGGGGATTAATATCCCTTTATGCAGCGGTAAAGAGAAAAAGGAGAGATCTAATAAGATCTGTAATCGTAATGCCATTAATTAGGATGATAGACCTCCATATATGGCTTTATGCTCTTATCAAAGAAATGGTGTTTAATAGGAGAGAATTGGACTGGAAGAGATCAGATAGGTTCGATCTAAAATGATTAATCAGAAATGGGTATATATCTGTTTATCCTAGAGAGATGATTATGCTTGAGATGAATTAAATAGTAAAAGCAAAGCTCGTCCTATTTCTTATTCAATGATCCTTGCCTCATTACTTACTAAACTGAAAGTATATTATAATGGCCAGTCTACTGGAGCAGTATCCCTCAGCTAGACTTTTATTCTTTCTATCGAAATCAAAACTTCCGCTACGGCCAAAGTAGCCGCTAAATCTCCCGCATTCTTAAAGCTAAGCTCTTCCAGAACCCGGAAATAGCGAACATATGCCTTCCTGAAAGCTCTCTCTTCTCTTATCCCCAGCGGCAATTTTATCCTAGCTATATATAAGCTGAGTATAACTAATAAACAATTTTTCATAATTTGTCGGAAGTATAATTATTTCTTGTAATGAGTTTACCATTAACTGTCATAGCTATTTTTGGAATTATACCAACTTTTTTTAACCTTTCACTCACTTTATTATATAAAACTATAATCTCGGGTTCAAATGATGTAACTAGTGAGGGATCGATCTCTCGAATTCTCTGAAGGAAGGAATTCACTTCTCTCCTAGATGAGAAACTAATAACGGCCGAAACGTGAACATCAGCATTGGCTTTCACTAAATTCTCTAGGCCCTTGAGTTGTAGGAAAAACCCTTCCTCTTTTGCTCCTGTGATCCTACGAAAAACTTCTGGCGATGTCCCTTTAAAGGATACCCTTACATGCACATTTTTACGAGCTATTTCCTTGGCATAGCTTTCATCTGAGAGAAGGATCGCATTAGTCTCTAGAATGAAAAGAAGACCGCTTCCCTCCAAGTCCCTTAATAATGAGATCAGATGATCTCTTCCTATTGTTGGTTCAGCGCCGCTCATTCTAACCCTACTTAAACCATAACTCCTTGCTCCCTTGATCAACCTATCTGCTACTTCCTTAGGTGAGTAAAAGTATCCAGCTTTCAAGTCGGTTACATACCTGTAGCTCCAACAGAAAACGCATCTTAGGTTACAGCCAACAGCATCAGCTGTATAGATACCTCCATAGAAGCGAGAATATCTGAATCTATAGTAACGTCTTAACTGGCCTTCTAGAGATTCTCTCGTAACGCCCCTCTCCACTATCCTCGATAGCTCTAATGGGTCATATCCAGAATTCATCAAGAGAGCCTCTTGGCTATATCCCTTCCAATCCAAGCCCCTGATGCAGCCGCTTGAACAAGTCCTCTAGAGACCCCTGCTCCATCTCCTCCGGCATAAAGTCCACTTACTGCTTTAGTTTCTAGATTTCCTTTCAAATCAAGCTTTGCGGTATGTAGCTTTACCTCTATCCCATAGAGCAAAGTATGATCTGAAGCTATACCCGGCATTATATCATTCATGGCTTGAAGCATTTCCAGTATGTCCTTCAGGTATCTGTAGGGGAGAACGAAGCTCAAATCTCCAGGTATAGCGGACTGAAGGGTAGGCTTCACTATACTCCTGCTTAATCTAGAGGAAGTAGATCTCCTTCCTCTCCTTAAATCTCCGAATCTCTGAATTATTGGCTGATTTCCAGCTATATTATTGGCCATCTTAGCTATGCTTAAGGCGAAGGAAATAGTATCCTTATAAGGCTCGGTAAACTTCGTCGTTACGAGTATAGCGAAATTAGTGTTATCTGTCTTATAATCTTCTCTCGCAACACCATTTACTGTTACTATACCCCAGTAGGACTCGGTCACAACCTCTCCTCCTGGGTTAACGCAAAATACTCTAACTCTATCATCGAATGTCTCACTATAATAAATTAGCTTGGGCTCGTACAGCACCTCAGTGAACTCCTCCATGACCTCATAGGGTACCTCAACTCTGACTCCTAAATCCACCTTACCTCCCTCAATCTTTATACCAAGCCTCCTCGCTTCTCTTACGAGCCAGCTAGCTCCTACTCTTCCAGGCGCCACCACGACATATTTAGACTCTAGTTCCTCTCCAGTAGAGAGTTTAACCCCTCTCACATGGGAGTCATCTATTAATATCTCATCCACAGCTGTACCAAATCTAAATGACACTCCCATGTCCAGAAGGCTCTTCTTGAAATTCTTAAGTACCTTATACCCGCCATCGCTCCCCATATGTCTTATTCGAAATGGAATTAAGAGAAGACCTGCTCTCAGGGCCTTACTCCTAAGCCTTTCTATAGCCTCCTTATCTTCCCCATATAGCTTATTTGGAGCTCCCATTTCAAGGAATATCCTATCGACATATTCTATGAGATCCCATACATTGCCTTCTCCTATTATACTTGCTAAATCCCCCCCTACATCCTTAGTAAGGTTAAGCTTACCATCACTGAATGTGCCCGCTCCGCCGAAGCCCGACACTATATCGCATATGGGGCAGGCTAAACATCTCCCAGCATCTTTGAGGGGACACTTCCTACCTTCTAGATCCTTTCCCATCTCTATAACAAGAACTCTGGCCTCAGGCTTGAGCTTCTTCACTTCCATTGCAGCAAATAAACCGGATGGACCAGCTCCGACTATTATTACATCCCACTTACTCAATAGCTTCCCTTTCGGTTGTCATCAGGTAAGTGATAATAAATTCTTCCTCTCAGATAAGAAGAATAAGGTCCCCATGTAGCGCCCATCTAAAGTCAGGATATCGGTTAACTTCGGATCTATACATTTTGGAAAGACAGGGCCTCTCTCCTTCATATCCAAGAGATCTCCATATCCTAACATATCATTAAAAGCTGGAAGGATTAATATCTTCTCTGGTAATCCCTCGCACATGGTCTCAGCAAGTATCCAGACAGGTACCTTTCCCATACCCTTTATCGGAATAGCTGGATGAATATGACCCATTATCCCAAGTTCATAGCTTGAAGCCTCTTTGCTTGGGTATGCGTGTCCATGGAAGATCCATGAATCTCCCAGAGGAAAACCTCTAGGACTCTTGATCTCGCAGTAATCTCCTATGAAAGACGATATACCTCCATCGTGATTTCCTGGCACAAGAATGATCTCCTCAAAGTTGGCTGATACTGCTTCAATGAACCTTCTGACTCTAAATCCGGAGGATAATCCTATAGAATGCTTCAGATCTCCTGCAATGAGCAATCCATCAAATTTACCCAATGAGAGCACCTTATCTATCATCGCTTGAGTTCTATCCGGTATATACACGCCATTTCTCGCTAGCTCCAATTCAAATCCCAGGTGTAAATCTGCTATGATAAGCCATAGCCTTCCATCAACCTTTATCTTTAGGGCTGATTTTTCCCATATGGGTTCCATCAGTGGAACGTTGTGGTGATGGCCTTAAAATATATGAGATGCTGAGGTCTTTACCTTGGGGCAGCTCTCTAAAGGCCCTTAAATCTGCCTTAAGAGGGCAAGTTGTCAAACATGTGTTTAAGCCCAGCAATAGGTTTTTTTATGTTGTTAGAGGTCCAACGGGTTCTCATATTGTCCTAGGAGATCTATACTGCTCCTGCTTCGATTTCTACCTGAATGTCGTAATGAGAAGGAGAAGGAATTACTGCTATCATATTGTAGCAGCAAGTATAGCAGAGAAGATTGGCTCTTATAGGGAGGTACTTCATAAAGATCCTGAGTTCATTGGCATGATAAAGAGAATAATGGCTTTAGAAGGCTTAGACCTAGATCCCTAATCGTTGAAAAGCGAAGCCTTTTTATCCCATGATTATCCCTTTCGACGTAAGTGGTGCCGATGGGCATTGAGGAAGAGCTCGATAGGGAACTGCTTTCAACATACCACAGAAGGATTTTAAAGGAAATTGTCGCAAAAAAGATAGCAGGAGATATCCTTTTTAGCCAGAACATAGGTCTATCGATGAGAAAATGGAGGGAATATTTCGGCATTAAACAAAGTGAGCTGGCTAGGCTGCTTGGGGTATCTGCTTCCGTAGTTTCCGATTATGAATCAAGTAGGAGGAAAAGTCCAGGCTCTCTTGTACTTAGGAGATTCATAATGACTCTCCTAGAGGAAGATGAGAAGAGAGGAGGGGCGGTAATAAGGACTCTCGTTAGAACTACTGGTATGGTGCCTCTTCTTTCGAGCGTAATAGATATGAGCGAATTTACCCTGCCTATAGAGCTAGACAAGTTTCTGGAAGTGATAGATGGTAGGATAGTTGTTGAGGCTCCCCAACCCACCTATATTCATGGTTACACGGTAATAGACAGTATAAAGGCTATCCTGAACTTAAGTGGCTCCGATTTCATGAGATTATTTGGTACATCAACTGAGAGAGCGCTAATATTCACTAAGGTCACAGCAGGTAGAAGCCCGATGGTGGCCCTGAAAGTGATAGATATAAGACCTAGTCTAGTCGTTCTCCATGGACCTCAGCCTGATAACATAGATAGGCTTGGAATGAAGCTAGCTTCAGCTATGAGGATTCCCTTAGCGGTTTCCATGATAGATGAAGTATATACATTAGTAGAACAGCTAAGGGGTCTAACAGGAGCAGCTCAGGGGCCGTAAAGACGTAGAATGTTTTGTTGCTATCTATTTTAGTAGTTCATTACATATTCTATCTAGCTAGATTACTGCCGATTGGCTTGTTTCTTCCCATCTTCCCGAGGCTAGTGTCGTAATAAGTATATTATTCATTCCTTACCCTAATAATAACATGGAAATGAAAATTAATGTAGTAGCCCTTATAGCCTTGCTAGTAGTCCCTCTTATGGCCGCAGGAGGGGCTCCCATAAAAGCTAGTGTGCCAATCTATGTCCCGGCTAATTTACCTGTTAGTGGGGCTGTTTGCATTCCGTCTTCTCTAGCAATAGGCCTGAAAGCTAGACTGTATGTCGATAAAACTTTCGTTGAGGAGGGAGAAATAAATGAGTCTGGGTGCTATAGAGTAACAATAAAGCCCCTAAAGCCTGGTAAACATGATCTTCATGCCGAGATCTATAAGGGAGGCCTAAAGGTAGCTGAGATAGAGGCTGAAGTTATAGCTATCAAAGGTATGATACTTGTTAAACCAGATCCGCTTGCCACTTTGAAGAGGGGAGAAAGGAAGGAAGTATCCTTATACTTGGAGAATAGATCTCCCATAAACATGAGTAGAGTGAAGGTTGAAATAGAGGCGCCGTTTTCGATATTCGCTTATCACATGACTAGGGTGAGGAATTTCGCAGTTGCTGGATATATAGGAAACCTGCTAGTAAATGAAAGTAAGGAAATAAGGCTAATTTTTGCTGTTCCTAGGGAGTTCAGCCCAGGGCGCTATAATATTAACGTAAACGTAACCTACAAGGTAGCAGGGTCAGAGTATTCCGTTCCCCTCAAGACAAGCTTGATAGTTTCCAACGAAACTATTCAACTTAAGGTGACACCTAAAGAAGTACAAACTAATGAGAGTGAAGGAATAGCTAGGGGAAACATGGCCTCTCCTTGGCTTGTAATCCTATTAGCAATAGTTGGGTTCATAGTAGTGGCAGCAGTCATGTACCTGGTCAGTAAATCTAGCTAGAGCTATGGGGCAAAATGTTAAAATTCCTCACAAGGGATCTCGAATGGTAACATAGTATCTAGAGGTGATCCTAATGGTTGAGATAGAGGAGATAGGTGAGGGGCTCAGAATGGAGAGGATAGGGGCACATAGCCACATAAAGGGATTGGGGCTTGATGAGAACGGAAAAGCTAAAGTGATAGCTGATGGACTCGTCGGTCAAGTAAAAGCTAGAGAGGCCGCTGGCCTAGTTGTTCTCATGGCAAAGGAAGGTAAGCTGAGTGGAAAAGCTGTCCTTCTAGCTGGGCCACCTGGTACTGGAAAGACAGCCATAGCAGTTGCCATGGCTAGAGAGCTAGGGGAAGGGGTACCATTCATACAGTTAAGTGGCTCTGAGATCTATAGCGCTGAGAGAAAGAAGACCGAGGTTCTAATGGAAGCCATGAGAAAGGCTATAGGAGTTAAGATTAGAGAGCTGAGGAACGTTTATGAGGGGGAAGTTAAGGAATTAGATATAAAAACAGGATCTAGTCCTTATAATCCCTTCGTCAAGGTTCCTCAGGAGGCAGTTATAACTCTAAAGACAACAGAGGAGGAGAAAAGGATCAGAGTAGGTCCGAATGTCGCCAGGCAGCTAATGGAATATGGAATCACTGAAGGAGACGTGATAATGATAGATTCCAAGGATGGAAGGGTATCCAAGGTTGGAAGATCGACAGAATCATTCTCCTATGACTTAGAAGCTGAGCAAATAGTTCCTAGACCAAGTGGACCTGTTCTAAAGGAGAAAGAATTTGTCTACGTGCTTACCCTAGATGACTTGGATAGGATGGTGGCAAAGAGAAGAGGGGGAGGGATATTCTCCCTATTCCTGGGGGTAGAGGAGAAAGAGATTGATCCCGAGGTCAGGGCAGCTGTCGATCGGCAGGTGAAGGAATGGGTAGAAGAAGGAAGGGCTGAAATGATCCCAGGTGTTATGTTCATAGACGATGCTCATCTCATGGACATAGAGGCATTGAGCTTTATAAGTAGGGCTATGGAGAGCGAACTCGTTCCGATAATAGTCATGGCTACCAACAGGGGTATTACCAAGATAAGAGGTACTGATATAGAGTCACCATTTGGTATGCCCCTAGATCTACTGGATAGGCTTGTGATCATAACCACTGATAAATACGGAGAGGATGAAGTTAGGAATATACTCAAAATAAGGGCTAAGGAGGAAAAAGTTAACATGGAAGAAGATGCTCTTGACCTTTTAACTAAATTAGGTGCCGAGAAATCCCTCCGGTATTCGGTTCAGATACTAGGGATAGCTGGTGTGAAAGCCAGATCAAAAAACAGGGAGAAAGTGACTAAGGAAGATATAGAGGAAATAGCCATGAGATTCAGTGATGTGAGGGAGGCAGTAGGTCACTTAAAGAGATATGAGGAGGAGCTTCTCAAATAATTGGTACCTCAGACTAGTAAACGAAGCTGAAAGTAATGTGACTTTCTTTTATTTTTTCCTTTCCTTTGTTATTTACCACTCCTCTTTTCCCTGCGGCAGCTTATTGGAAAAAGCTGAACGTTAGAGTTAGCTTTCGATTAGCTTGGCCATCATATAATCAGCTATGTTAGCCTAATGCCATAAGGAGCTTATCTCTTCTAATATCAAAGTTTTTCATACACGAGTTGGTGGAAACTTGAGGTGGTACTGACGTATCTAAGGAAAAGCATTATACTACCGATCCTTATGATTCTCCTGATTCCATTAGCTCCCATCTCTGGACAGAAATCCTTAACGTGGTACGATCCGCTCGAAGTTCCTCAGCTACCTAGGCTTGATGTAAGAGAAATGGCTGTTAGCTGGCAAGGCAATATTACACTTATTTTCAGCTTCTATAAGGAGCTAGAGAAGAATACATCTATAATAGGAAATGTATACTTTGATAAGCTCATAGAGGGAGAGGGAGTCCCTTCTGGGGATATAAAAGGTGCCGATTATAGGCTAATATTCTTCATATCTCCTGAGCAAAAAGTTTGCACTATAAACAGATTCAATTCCTTGAGGAATCAATGGGACATCACTATGTCGATTAAGTGCAATGCCGATATAAGAGAAGGTAAGGTTATAGTCAAAACCCCAAATCTGACCAAAGCATTTCCCAAGAGAGAATTTGGGGTTAAGGCCTACATATGGGCTTCTGAGAAAGACGACTTTGACTGGGTTGATTACAAGATACGTAAAGATGGAAAAGCGGTTATAGATGGTAGACTTGGGGACTACGCTGCTCCAGTAATATTAGATCCCGTTGGCGATGCAGATCAACTTGCTGATTACAAGGCGTTATATGCGAAAGACGACTTTTATCATCTCTACTTCGCCATAGTACCTGTAGATGGACTTGGATGTAAACTAAGGGGATATGGCGCTAGACTGGAGAGGTTCTTCGGTGTCTACATAGATGCTGACCTCAATAGATCCAATGGTTTCGAGCTAGCAAGCGAGTACATCTATAGATGTAGCATGAGAGGAAGAGAATGGGAAAGAATTCCTCTAAGCGCTTTATACATGAGTAATCCTAGGCTAAGAAGAGAAGGTGTTATGATCGGAAAAGTATTTGAATCCTATGTCTACTTAGGCCCTATACTTGACCAAGTAGCTAAAAATAAGAAATTTGGCCTAAAAGCAACTGTAATAACTAGGGTGATGGATAGAGTTCCTGATAATGGCTGGATCGTATACTCCAATGGAGTGCATTATCCAAAAGAGTTTGAGGTCACTGGTCCTCAAACAGATCTTGCTATGAATTCGGATCTATCTAAACTGTTCAAATCCTTCGGTAAAGCAACAGGTACGAACAGGATAGTTTTGGGAGGACCAGCAGTGAATCCCTCATATGGAGCCAATGTGAAATTCCTGAAAAGTAATAGAGGATACTACTCTGGGATCGAAGTGAATGGTACCGATTATTGGGTAAATTATGGTTCATCTGATTACGCAGTTGTATCCATTTCAAATGTAGGGGGAGGCACTTACATACTGGCCGCAGGGGTTACAAGATACGGAACTAGGGCTGCTCTGCTCTGGCTAAGTGAGAACATGCCTCTACTCAAAGATGGAACATATGTATTAAGTTGGATCGATAACGGCAATGGAAAGGTGGAGATCAGCGAGATAGGGGTGATCTCAGCTAATGAAGGATCCTAGGCTCATTGCCGCTGAGATTTCTATTGCCCTCCTCCAAGAAGTTCCGGATAAAATGCTAAAAGGGATAGATCTGAGGAAGATGAGAAGCGAAGTTCAGGAGCTCGTGTATAGCTTCATGTCTCTGGAAGATCTCGAGGAGCAGGGGATGTTGAACTCCGTAAAAACGAACGGGACACTCCTCTTAAACAAATGGGTCGAGCTGAAGAAGGTGGCTAGAAAGCCTGGGGACTTCTTCAACGCAGCAAAGATCAGATTTGCTGGTCTAATTCTAGCTAACCTTCCCAATAGAGTAGGTAGAGAGCCTAGGCTTTATAACGGAGTTGATTGCTTCTGGGGAACTATAGTTAAGGTGGAGCCTTTTGATAGCTTAAGAGCTACTCTAGTGGATGCTAAGGAGAGGTTTGATATAGTAACCAATATGAGAGTGAAGGAAAGGGATCTGATGGCTTTTGCAATATTACCTCCGAGGAGATTTGGCAAGCATATTAGTGAAGGAATGTTCATCGAAGCGGAGCCTGAGGGAATAAGTGGAGAACAGGCTATTCCTACTAGCAAGGGAAAGGGGGCTATAGAATCTATTCTTAGAGAAGAAGCCGCTAGGCTGAAGATAAAGATATAGATAGGTTCTCTTCCTTCCCTTTCTTTCTTCTCCATCTTATTTATCAGATTTTCCCTTTAACTCCCTCACTAACTCAGACCAGAACTGATATTCCTGCTTGGCTCTTGGAAGCTCCGAGCTATGTCCTTCAGTTACTAGATAATTATTCCATTTCTCAGCGTATTTTAATAGGAACGTATCATCATACCACTTTCCTAGAAAGTAGAGCAGCCTGATATGAAGCCTATGATAGTTCTCATCTGCCTTCCCATGCTTTGGGGAGTAGAGGGACCATCTCCCATCATCATACCTAGGTAATATAGTATGGAGTGTAAACAAACCATCCTTTATCAGCTGTTTGCTTGTATTATCCCCTATTAAAGCGTTATATAAGGTAAGCCCTTTAAGGGAGAGCATAAATCCATTTAGCACCAAGTCATCTGGGGCATTTGAATATTCTAGATAGAACTTACCGTAAGATGTATTAAGGACAAATCCGCCATCCTTCTGATCTATTAAGAAGCTATTAACTAGGCCCCTAGCTGCTTCAAGAAACTTAGGATCTCTAAACTTTCTATAAGCTATTGCATAATATCCTGCAGCTATCCCTTGGCATAGAGAGGAGTTCCACGGTACACTAGTTACTTCCCATCTAAAGTAAAAATTGAAGAAAGAAGCATTTCCTTTCCACTCCAGATAGCGGATCATCCAATTCATTATACGGTAAAATTCGGTCCAATTTCTCCTGTAGAGGAGGGCCTCTGTTGCGAGGTTCATTGCATTGGTGGGATGGACATTAAACCCCTGCCCATTTATGTAGACCAGTGGAACATCCACGCCCTTAGGAGCGAATCTCTCAAAGAGTTTAGGCCTTTTATTAAACTTAGAATACTCTAGATCAGCTCTTAGATCATCTACAAGCTGATTTTTTACTGGATCACTTCCCTTTACTGCCTGAAATCTGTTTAAAGTATCTTCCATTTCACGCTGAAGGCGACCACATCCACCCCAAGGTCCGAGCTCATTTATCACGAGGTATAATCCATATATCGTAAGGGCTAAAACCAATACTATAAGAATAAGTTTCTTATAGTTATTCATATTCAGGAGCATCTTACATCCCTCAAAGCTCAATTACGCTTAATTCTTACAATCTTTCCAGCATAGAAAGATAGAGGACATATATCGTTGCAGATACCACAGCTAATACATCTACTAGGATCTATACGGGCTTTTCCATCGATTAAGAGAATGGCATTATTATCGCAGTACTCCTTACATACACCACATCCAGCGCATGCCACGGACCTTATTCCAACTTTAATAAGTAAGGATAGATCTCCCTCGAATCGTATATCCTCTACATTGGTGATAAAGGATATCCTCTTCCCTGAGACGAGATCCCCTCTTACACGACCTATAGATAAAGCTAGGGAGAGCAACATTTCCTTATTATAGGGATCCATACGGAGAGCATTTCTCTCTACAACTGCTGTCATAAGAGGTTTTCTCTCAACGCTGCACAGGGATCTCATCCTCTCTGGAGGGTTGATCCATCTCCAGAGGCCGTATCTCAACCAGCACTCTCCATAACCCATCCTAGCAGCATATCTCGATAGGAAATCCTTCCATCTATACCAAAGA
>JAVALV010000165.1:0-5595 GCA_032159055.1 Thermoproteota archaeon
CTCTTATCGGTATTGAAGTTCACCACGAATTCCTTGAAGTGAGGAGCTTTAAACATGGGCGCAGTAACTCCGTTTATCTCCGACAGGACCTTCATAGCGTACTTGGATCTCTCGAGTATGGTCTTGCCAAGCTCGTACATCCCCCTGGGCCCCATTAAGGATAAATATACTGCAGCTACTATTCCATATAGAGCCGCAGCTGTCCCAACGAATTCCTTTGCCTTCTCTCTTTTCTCAAAAGAGGTCCTCTCGAAGAGCACATCCCCAAATCCATACTCACCTTCTTGAGATGTCTTGGTTAAGCCGAATATTCTATAAGGTATCTCTCTAACGAACCTAACTTCATCTTTAGTTGCCAAGAAGCCTGCAAGTCCTCCTCCGAAATTCATGTGGTTGCCTAATGGCTGGAGATCCCCAACAACTATATCGGCACCGTAATGGCTTGGAGGTTCTAAAACTCCAAGAGAGCTTGGATCTACCCCAACTAGACATAAGGCTCCCATATTATGGGCTATATCACATATCTCTCTACCTTTAGTCTCTATAAAGCCCAAGTAGGAAGGATTCTCATAGTAAACTGCAGAGGCATCCTCTGACATCTTCCTCTCGAGATCGCCTAGATCCATCATCCCAGTCTCTTCATCATATCTCACCTTTTCTAGCGTCAGAGCTGGGTCCGTATAGTTCTTCACAACCATGTACCTCTCAGGGGATATTGTTGAAGGTATAAGAATCTTCTTGCGGCCATTTATCCTGTGAGACATTCTCATTGCTGTTCCTGCTGCATGTCCCCAACTATAGATGGGAACTGTGACGACGTCCATATCAACTAGCTCAGCCATTAGGCTTTGAAACTCGAAGAGAGCTTGCCATCTACCATGATCCTCGCATGGATCCCCCGCATAAGCAGTGAGAAATTCAGATCTCCTGGCAATTTCATCGCATATCGCAGGAACGTAATGAGGCCAAGTACCACCTCCCATGAAGCATAGGTAATCTTCGCAGCTCTTATTCTTGGAGAGTATTCCCTTTATATGCCTCACGAGCTCATACTCTGAAAGAAGAGGTTCAGGAAGGTTCATCTTCCCCTTAAATCTCAGATCTTCGGGTATACTTGCGTAAAGTTCCTCTATACTCTCAACCCCTATGTATCTCAACATTTCCCTCTTTACCCTATCTAAGGAGTTGGGGATATAGGGATGAGAATAAGGAGTAATAGCCATCGTATCACCTCAATTTAAGCTAGACCTCCCCCGTCAACCACAATAACGGAGCCAGTTATCCAGCTTGAGAGATCACTAGCCAAGAAAAGAACAGCATTAGCTACATCTTCTGGTTTTCCTAATCTCCTTATTGGTCTATCCGCAGCTTCCTCTAAAAACTCCTGAAGATTAACTCCCAGCTGCTTCGCCTCCTCTCTGAGCATAGGAGTATCTATATCTCCGGGAGCTACACAGTTGACCCTAATGCCGTCTTTTCCATGATCTATTGCCATCGCTCTAGTCATATTAATCAATCCTCCCTTGGAAGCGCAGTAGGCTACCGCCTTCGGTCCTCCCTTAAGGCCCCATCCCGAGGCTATGTTAACTATACTCCCACCTTTACTTTCCTTCATGTAAGGGATAGCATGCTTTGAGACGAGGAAAGGACCCTTCAAATTAACGTTTATGACGCGATCCCAATCTTCCTCGCTCGTCTCCAAAACATTTTTCCTGACTATAACGCCAGCAGCATTGACGACTATATCAATTCTGCCAAAATCCCTATAGATAGATCTTAAGGTCCCTTTAACTTCCTCACTTGATGCTACATCGCATCTGTAAAATTTGGCTTTACCTATCTCATTTTGAACCTTCAATCCATCCTCGATATTTATATCGAGTATGGCAACTTCAGCTCCAGCCTTAGCAAGCTTTATAGCAATAGCTCGCCCAATTCCTGAGGATGCACCCGTCACTACCGCGACCTTACCTTCTAAAGAGATATCCCTAACTATATCCTCATCTAACCGGGAGATGGGAGCCATAGGTATTTGGGGATTGTTTTAGTAAATAATCTAAATGTAAACTGGCAGATCGCACCTCTGGCTTACCCTTTATTTGTAAGCATGTGAGCAAGCGATCGCGCGTAGCCCTCATCGCTTATATGGGAAAGGGAAACTGGATAGGTTGATATGGAGGGGTTTCTCAGTAAAGCTACTCCTTAAGCGAAACCATGATATCTGGCCTGTTCGTAGCTATGCCATCTGATCCCCTATCTTTCAGCTCCTTAGCTAGCTCCAGATCATCTATGACCCAAGGGATGACTCTCAAGTGGGATCTGTGTGCGAGATCTATAGCCTTCCTAGTGGCCAGATGATACTTAGGCAATATGAACTCGCAACCAATCTGCTTAGCCCTCACGATCCAATCGCCCGGCTTGGAGTATATGAGGCCTGTATGAGCCTTAAATTGCGATCTCAAAACGGACTCAAGGGCCCTTATCGAAAAAGATATGAATAGAACATTATCTATCATACCCCTATCCTCCACAAGCTTAAGGGCAGGCAGAGATGCCTCATCTACCTTAAGTTCTATGAGCAAATCGACTTTCCCTTTCACCTCATCGAGCACCTCATCGAGCCTTGGAACCTTTTCCCCGAGACCTGCATCTAGAGACTCTATTTCCTCTAAAGACATGTACCTCACCTCTCCCTTCCCATTCGTCGTCCTATCGACTGTTGGATCGTGCATTATCACTGGAACTCCATCTGATGTCATCCTCACATCGACCTCCACGGCATCCGCGCCCATCTCTATGGCCCGACGTATGGACCTGAGCGTATTCTCCGGCTCATAGGCGCTGGCTCCCCTATGGGCCACTATGAAGAACCTATCTAGCATCTAGTAAGTAGAGGGATTAAGCGAGATAATTGTTACGCCTTAATGTTTCAAGGAGTCTCCATCATATCCAATAATCTACCTATCTCCCTTATACTAGGCTCCTTACCTGAGCCGCGCGCATGAAGAGCTATGGATCAATGCTCTGGAGGTGGTCCCAGTTGCTTGATCAAATTAGTTAATTTAATCTCAGAACTAATCAAAATAGTTTAGGGGATATGCTGAGTCAATCTATTGAAGACTTAAGTAGCAATGGAGCTCTGCAAACTGCTCCCGTGGATGAGGACTACCGCTGGGATATAATTCATTTACCTAGGTTATAATTTAATATAACCTAGGTCAATAAAATATGATGTACAAGAGGATCCCTCTAATGAGGGTACTGAAGGGTGCCATGCTTAAGATAGCTGAGATGCAGGATGCACTTGTTCTAGAACTATCGAGGAAAGTGGATTTCATAGTACACGGAGGTACGGCCATATGGAGGATTTACGGGGGGAAGAGGTTCTCATATGACGTGGATATATACTGCCAAGATATTGAGAAGATTCCCGAGATCCTTTCCTCTGCCCTAAACGTAACTAGGGTGAAGATCACACCCTCTAGGGTTCTCTACCTAAGGGTTAGTGATGGAGCGGAGGTGGAGCTAGAGGCTTCTCCCATGTTCGAGGATAAGGAGGTGATTGAGGAAGACTTCTGGCTTATTGATGGTAGCAGCATCGTTGTAAAGACCCTGTCACCTTGCTCCCTCCTAGAGGAGAAGATACGGGCTTACATGAATAGGAGAAAGGCTAGAGATCTGTACGACGTGTACTACCTCTTGGATATGTGTGAAGATAAGTCAATAAGGAATCCTATCAAGGAACTCCTATACATCCTGAAGAGCCCACCGGAGGACTACCCCATACTGAAGGAGATTGTGCTGATGGGAAGGCCCCCCAGCTTCGAGACCATTGTCAGGAAGGTTGAGAGATTTGCCCACTAGGCATTCCGAACTCGTTCAGAAGCTGAAGGAGGCATCTCTCTTCACATTCAGGTCAGTTGAGGCAGCAGTGGGGAGGAATTATGCCAAGGTTCTCATTCATAACTTGAGGAGGAAGGGTCAGATAGTTGAGCTATTGAAAGGAGTGTACTCCTTCAAGAAATCGCCTTATATGGTGGCTAAAGCACTGCCTAGAGCTTATGTGGGGCTGGGATCAGCAGCATTCCTTCATGGAGCATGGAACCAAGTAACAGCAGTTACCATACTCTCCCCTGATGTTTCGAGAATCGCCAAGCATGGAGTTCGTGAAGTGGCTGGTTTCAAGGTAGTACTTAGAAAAATCTCAAGTAAAATGTATTTTGGATATGAGTACAAGTATTTAGGGGATTTAAGAGAGTGGATAAGGGTTTCAGATCCTGAGAAGACGCTTATAGATCTCATATACTTCAGGTATCCAGCGAGCGATGATATCATACCTGGGCTGCTTGAGATAATCGATACGAATAAGATCAGGAAGTACACTGAGATCCTGAAGGAGAGGAGCGTAAAAGGGCAAAAAAAGATAGAAGAAAGGATTAACTCACTGATAAAGGTAAAGAGCAGATGATGATTGGATTATTTGTTAGGGACTTATTAGATCAGATCAATTCTTTCCAAGGAATATCTCAGCACTCCCTCAAACTCCTTCTCACTATTCGGCCTTTCCCTACCTAGATCTATCTCTATTTCGGGCCATATATCCTTGTAATTCCTCTTCAATCCCTTCATGAGGGAGTAATCCCTGAACCACTCGTTAGATACTGGCACTAGCTTGTAAAGAGTCCTGCGCCAAGCTTCCAGCATTGTAAGGGGCCTCATCATGAAATCGGCTGCAGAAAGGATTTTACATCCTCCCTTCTCTTTCCTTAGGGAATTAAGCCATTTGATTCCCTCATCGCACCTCATGAGGTGATGATCTATTATCCAGGTCCCACAAGAATCCGCCAACCTTGAAGCCCTTGAGAGGGTATCATCAACGAGCCTACCGTCAAACCTATGTCTGTAGATTGAAGGTCCATCGGATATTACGATATCAGGGTTTACCCTACTTACAGCTCTAGCTACTTCCTCGCTGAAGATATCTGCATCTGAGAGGTGAAGTACCGTCTTCTCACCCCTGATTAGAGTACCCAGAACTAGGGTATCCGAGTTTCCAGTATGCTGGAATGGACCAATGAATTCCAGCAGGCCATCTCCTTTGCTGGGCTCAGCCTCAACCATCTGGCTACCGAACACTCTCTTGAGATCTCTCAACCTCCTTCTCTCAATACCCTTGCAGAACCTCTCAGCCTTCACCCATATCCTCACATCCGAATTTGTGGAATGGGAACTAAGGATATCATCGATTCCAAGCTGAAAGGGGTTTGGATTAGCTAAAGGGATATGATCTCCATGAAAATGGCTTATAATTATATCTCCAGCTCTCTTCCATGCTCCAATTATTCTAGCTCTCACTTCATCTCCAACAACAGCTTGAATTGGATGGGGGTGAAGGTGATATCTGGAGAATCCTAAGGCCACTCCTGGGTCTATTAGAACCTTAGCCGTGTCTATGAACGTGGATAGACCTCTCACACCGAGGGTCTCCGTTCCCAGTATCTCGACCTTCACTCCTCATCTCATCATATAACCTACCAGCTAGAACATAAATTCAGTTCGGTTTGGTCCCTAAGCAAAGCAAAGCTAAGCTAAGCA
>JAVALV010000166.1:0-3776 GCA_032159055.1 Thermoproteota archaeon
AGGACATCCATCATAGATGCTCTCATACTTTTTCTCTTATAGGAGCTTCTAAAGTTCTTGTAAATGTAAGACCTTGAACTTATAATGCCATTTACTTCATCAGTTCAATATCAGTCCATCCTACCTTACCACAGAAGGGTTTATTCCTTGGTACATTCAGCGAAATAATTAATGAATCCGTGAAATTATAGCATTCCATTCACAGGATTCCCTTCCCTCCCCCTCTTCACCTCAAAATCAATATCGTCGGGTAAAAGGGATTAAGACTCAATGAAATGCTAAGCTACTCGATTCTAGCCCATTTGGGAAATAGAACAACACTCAGCGCCGTTAAAACAATGGCGGTCATGATGAGATATGCTGTAGGTGCCCATACAACCTCTAACCCTTTTCCGAATACTAGGAGGCCATCTAAGGATCTCACGGCCCATGTGAAAGGTACTATCTCTGCAATATCTTTTAAAACCCCTGGTAAGAAGCTTACTGGGAAATATAAGCCTGAGATAAATTGTATCAAGATACCAACAGTCACAACGGCTTCGTTAGCTGCCTTTGGATCAGGTGAGAGCTCAGCCACTAGGAAACCTATTCCAATGCTTGCTAGATCGCCTGAAATTATTATAGGGGCTGAGAGGATACTCCAATTTATCTGGGGCCTGAGCCAGAGGATCGTTAGAGCTACTAAAACCGCTTGGCTTACAGTCACAACCGCTAGGCTACCCAGCATCTTACCAACTAGCAGAGACCACCTCGATGCTGGAGACGCTATCATCCTCTTAATAGTTCCTCTCAGCTTCTCATCAGCTAATAGAGCTGCGGATCCAACCATTCCAGAGAAGATGAGGCTGTAGACTAGCATCATAGTGACCCAATGACCTTCGGCTTTCCAATAGCTTGCTTCGCTCGTCACGTTCGGTCTGGCAAAGGAGGCAATCCTCAAATCAATAGGCCTTACTAACATCCTCATGAACCTTATTATCTGTTCTCTTGTGAAGGTACTAGTCCCAGCCTTCACCTTAGGGGGCAAATATCTTATCATGACTGAGAATATCTTCTCTCTATATTCATCTGAGAAGGCATCAATGAATCCCTTAATCATGTTCGAGATAGCTACCTTGATCTGCGGATCCTCCGATGGATATAGATCAATGGTAGCTGCCAAGCCGGATGTTAGGTTCTTAGAGAAATCTTCAGGTATTAAAAGAACGGCAGATCCATCACCATTTATCACATAATCTTTAGCATCTTCCAAACTGGAAAAAGGGATTAGCTCCATAACGTTTGTCGAATTGAGGGCTTTTAAGAATATTGAAGACATGTTCCCTGAATCCCTATTGACCAAGGCGATCTTGAACATGACGCTGCTTCCACCGAACATTGAGGAGAAAAGGAGCATCATAATGAGGGGAAAGGCTATGGTCCAGAAGATGGTGGACTTACTTCTGAAGAAAGAGATGAGATCCTTCTTGGCCATCTGAATTGAGGCATTCACTCACATCACCTCCGAGAGGGGCTTACCTGTTAAGTTGAGGAACACATCCTCCAAGGTAGGGGTTCTTATCTCTACTCTCTCTGGCTGTACTCCCCTCTCAGACATCTCTGAGATCAGGTGGGGCACTAATTCAGAGGGCTCATCTTCCTCTATAACTAGGCTGTCTACAATTCTCTTGGTTGAGTACCCGAGATCTCTCAATAAACGATAGGTATCGGATAGTAGCTTAAGTTTCGGGTATATGAGGATCTTCGCCCTACCACCGTACTTCCTCTTCAGATCATCAGGTCTACCTATCGCTATTATCCTCCCGCCTTCCATGATGGCCACACGATCACATAGCTCATCTGCCTCCTCCATGTAATGGGTGCTCAAGAGGATGGTACTGCCGCTATCCCTGAGTTTCCAGATGATTCTCCAGAAATCCCTTCTAGCCTCCGGATCTAATCCTACCGTTGGTTCATCCAGTACCAAGAGCCTCGGTTCATGTATAATGGAGGCTATAATACTTATCCTCCTCTTCTGGCCACCAGACAGCTTGCCTACCCTTTTCTTGATTATGTCCTTTACATCCATGAGGTCAGCGAGATAGTCAAGCCGGCTCTTGAATGTCGACCGATCCATGTTATAAAGGGAAGCCACAAACTCCAAATTTTCAATTCCTGTAAGATCATCGTAGAGCATGGTCTCCTGGGGATTGAAGCCTATTAGCTTGCTAACTTCCTTCCTATTCCTGAGGGCATCTAGGCCGAAGACCTCAATAGGCCCCGATGTTGGATTCCTTATACCAGCAATTATCTCCATTAAAGTCGTCTTACCAGCTCCAGTAGGTCACAATAATCCGAAGATCTCGCCTTTCTCCACCTGAAAGGAAACGGAATCTAACGCCCTGAGCTTGCCATAGACTTTTACCAAATTCCCTATCTCCAACGCGGGCATATTCCTCTCAGAAGGCTAAATTAGTTAATTAAATTATAAAACTTATTATGTTGAACTATAGCTATTTGAAGCATCATGCCAATTTTGAGCTTCGTTTTGGAGGAATAAGGAAGAAAAATAATTTCAGAAGTATGAGATGGCAATGCATATGTTAACCATGGGATCGGAAAGCAGCTAATGATGGCGGAGAAAAGGATAGCTACAGTAAGCCTATAATGTACCTCCAGCAGAAGCAGGGGTGATACCTTGAGGCCTGCAATAGTGGTTCATGGTGGTGCTTGGGCGATTCCAGATAGCCTAGTCGAGCCCCATAAGGAAGGGGTTAAGAAAGCTGCTTTAAATGGATGGAAGGTCCTTAAGGAAGGAGGATCCGCTTTAGATTCCGTTATGGAAGCCGTAAGGATAATGGAGGATGACCCAGCATTTGATGCTGGTATCGGATCGTTCCTCAATGAGGAGGGGAGAGTTGACTTGGATGCCTCGATCATGGATGGGGATTCATTGGAGGCAGGAGCTGTAGCCTCTGTCTACAGGGTGAGAAATCCAATAAAGCTAGCAAGGCTTGTTATGGAGAAAACAGAGCACATACTACTAGTAGGGGAAGGAGCACACAGGTTGGCCGAGAGAATGGGCTTGGAGATGATAGATCCATCAGAGCTCATAATAGAGAGGGAATATAGAAGATGGAAGGAAATGAGGGAGAAGGGATATTCGCCTAAACAAGCCTTTGTGGAAGACTCCACTGTAGGAGCAGTAGCAGTCGACTCGAAGGGGAAGTTTGCGGCAGCTCTATCGACTGGAGGTACCCCGAACAAGATGGTTGGCAGGGTAGGAGATGTGCCCATCATAGGCTCCGGCTTATATGCAGACAGTTTAAAGGGAGCAGCTGCAAGTACGGGTCATGGAGAATCTATAATGAGGGTAATTCTGGCTAAATCCACTGTGGACATACTTGGACTTGGACTTTCAGCTCAGGCTGCGGCAGAAGCAGCGATCGATCTTCTGAGGAGAATCAATGGCTATGGGGGAATTATAGTAATTGACAGGAAGGGGAACATTGGCTACGCATACAATACACCTAGGATGGCCGTTGCCTACGTGATCGATGGGGAGGTGAAAGTAAGCATTTAATTGCCTAACTAATATTACTAGCTGAGCCAAGCTAATGTTATAATAAACAGCAAGTGGGATAGGGAGATCTAATGAGAGCTGCCCTGATACCAGCATACAATGAGGAGGCAAGGATAGCTCCAGTGATACTTAAGGCCAAGAAGTACGTGGATATCGTTATAGTATGCGATGATGGATCTACAGATCTAACGAGAGAGATCTCACGAAGCTTAGG
>JAVALV010000167.1:0-7216 GCA_032159055.1 Thermoproteota archaeon
CCGGGATTTGAACCCGGGACCACCAGCGCCCCAGGCTGGCATCCTACCTAGCTAGACTACGGCCCCAATATAGCCTATGGTTATTTACTATCCTCATTTTTAAACGATTATCCAACTTAAGGTTTGAATGAAAATGATGGGGGAGATAAGTACAGCCAGCACTATCGCCGGATTGGTCCTCATCGTGTCAGTTGGATGGATTGGATATTTCCATAAATCCGTAGACCTATCCGGATTTATAACAGGGCTGCTCATTGGTGTAATATTTGTCATGGCTGGAGGACTTCCTGCTGGGCTCATGCTAGTGACGTTTTTCCTATTGGGCTCAGCATTCACCAAGTATAAGTACGAGATTAAAGAGGATATAGGAGCGGCCGAGCTAAAAGGTGGCGCCAGAACCTGGAAAAATGTCCTTGCCAATCTCTTTTTCCCTACGCTTGCCTTAATGTCTTATTCAGTTTACATGTGGGAACCGGCTTTTATATCTTTTCTCGCTTCTCTTTCAGGGGCTCTCTCAGATACGTTAGGAAGTGAGATAGGTGTACTCAGCAGGAGACCCCCTGTAATGATACATAACCTAAAGGAAGTTCCTCCCGGAACTTCAGGTGCTGTTTCTCCATTAGGAACATTAGCTAGTTTATTAGGATCATTTATAATACCATTAGAGGCTTTATCTATCTCTATGGTAGACTTTCATGAGTTCTTAATCGTTTCCATGTTGGGATTCTTTTGCAGCATTATAGATAGCTACCTAGGAGTAGTGCAAGTTAGATATAGATGTAAATCTGACGATAGAGTAGTTGAGGATCCTACTTTATGCTATGACTCCCCATATACGGTATCTGGTATGGCTTGGCTAAATAATCATACTGTTAACCTTTTCTCCACGGGCTTGACTACCATGATAGCGCTGATTATAGGTGTCTTCTAATGATGATCTCCGTGGTTATGCCTTCCTACAACGAGAGTAGGTACATTGAGAGATCCCTAAAGGCATTAAGGAACAATGAGGTAGATGAGATAATAGTGATTGATGGCGGAAGTGAAGATTCTACAGTAAGAATCGCTAAGAGGTACGCTGATGTGGTTAAAAGCTCACCCATCTATGATTCCCCCGCAAAGGCTAGAAATGCTGGTATTAGAATGGCTAGTGGGGACATTATCGCCTTCGTAGATGCAGACACTGTCGTTGCTAAGGGGTGGTCGGAGGCAATCAAGAGAGGCTTTAATGATGATGTTATAGGTGTTACAGGTCCTGCCTATCCTCTAGAGGATGGTGGGTTTACTTCGCTAGTTTCCTATATTGTATCATATGATATACTAGTTAGGTTCACACTCTTGATCGGTAGACCTCATTTCTTAGGACTTAATGCCGCCTATAGAAGCGATGTTCTAAGAGAATTGGGCGGTTTTAAGGAAGATGTAGTTGTCTCAGAGGATGCTCTTCTGTCCATGAGCGCTTATAAAGTGGGGAAGCTTAAATTCCTTCCTAAAATGGTAGCTTACACTTCAATGAGAAGGGTGAGGAAAAGGGGTATTGTGGAGTCCCTATTCTATTTGATCTATAATGGTATCCTCGTTACGTTATTTGAGAGACCTTTCGCCGCATACCCCAAGATATCAGATCAGTAAATTTCTTATCTCCTCATTAAGCTGGGCTATCCTTAGGATGCTGTTTAACATTGCTCTAGCTCTGGATGGTCTAAGACCTTTAATCTCAATCCTTATCATCTTATCCTGAATACTTATGCTGAACTCCTTGAAATCGGGAGTAAGAGATCTATAGAAGATGATAGCCTCCTTTTCTTCATCAAATTCTATAAAAAGTCTACAGGCTACCTTCATCAAACAGTTCAAACCCTCCTATACGAATCCTCGGACCTATTTCGGTCAAAGGAGTTATACTAAAGAAGGAAGCAGTAGATAAGACATTAGGTTCCTTTCCAGGAGATAGGTGAAGAGATGTAGAGCACTCTTGATCAAATCTCTTAAGATCCTCTAGAGAGGACAGACCAATTCTCCTCGCTTTTAGGGATAATGAGAGTATTTTAACTAGCTCAAGTAATGTCTCCGATCCGCAGGAAATACATAGCTCCCTAGGTGGAGGAGCTCTCTTCTTGGTGATCTCCCTTCTGAGGGTAACTCCTCTAAGATATATTAGAGACAGGGACCTCATAGCTATAGGCGTAGGTCTAAAGAAGTATAAGGAAGAGGGGTTGCCTCTCTCAGTACCAACCACAAGGACTCTCTCCGCTCCAAGCTTGAGAGCAACCTCATTTACGTCTTCCAATGACATTTTTCCTCTATTTTTCCTTATGGCATCTGGAATCACATGATATAGATCTCTAACAAAGGAACGTGTTCTTTGAGAGGGTCTTCTCGTGGTTGTTATGAGAATCAAGCCCTCTCCCTTGCTAGTTCAGCGCTCCTAGCCACCGCTGTGAAGGGTTCCCAAGCCCCTCCTGTAAAGACCTTTCCGCACTTCTCACATTTCCAGACACCGAGTCTAACTCTTCTAACAGCCAATGCTCCACAGTATGGACACTTATATGTTCTCTTTGATTTCTGAAGAATATATTCGACTCTCTTTCTAATTTTAAGCCCATATCTAGGAGTTCTAAGTTTAGATCTTGGAGCCCTGGTCATTCATATCGCCTCCATAATCCTATCTGCAATCTGGGGCCACTTGCTACGAGCAATACTAGTGGCTTTTATAATCTCTTCCATAGTAAACTTACCATGCTTCTTTTGAATGGAGCAAACCCTGCCTTCTTTGTCTATTGCTAGAGTTATCGCTGCATCAGAAACCTGCTCCTCCTCTAAGACTGGATCAAGGAGGAGCTTATCGCCTATCTTCACAAATGTGAAGTTTATGGGGATATCTTTCAGTTTCAATTTCCACTTACTCTCCTTGATCTTAATCTCTCCGTCTTCGTTTACTTCAACTTCTGGTATCTCTGCACGAGCTAATGCTATAAGGGAAGCTATAGTCAGCGCATCCTCCAGATTTCCATCATAGTCAAGGACATACATATCTAAGAAGATCATGTAGACCAACTTACCCTCCACGATAACCAAGGAGGACATATCAATGGCATCAGCACTTCTTATAGCTCTATCTACGACTCTAGCGACCTCTATCGAATTCTCATTAGGAGGCCCCGGTTCAAATGTAGGAGAGGCTAGAGGGAGTAACTCTGTGTTCGAGATGAGAACCCCCTTGTCTGGAGTATCTGGAAATGGCTCACCGACATCAGCCTTGACTCCAACCAAGACCTGAGTATTACCGAGCTTAAGCCAAGCCTCGCCTTCAGCCTTAGTAAACGTCCCATCTCTCACTTTTATGGGCCTGAAGTCATGTAAGCCTCTTCCATCTATCCTCTGATCTTTGGAAGCTAAATCTCTTATGTAATCTTTCAATAAGTTGTGAGTGACTAATTCAGATTCCATCATATCAATCACCCCTCACAGATCTCTCAATAACCTGATAAGGTCTCTTTAAAGCCTCCTTCTGCATTTCGTATAGGAATCGAATGGCATTTCTACCCAGTTCCAAAGCCTCCTTAAACTGACTTTCCGTCATAGGACCATCTGTTTGTAGCAGAGTTATCTCTTCTGATTCCATGAGCATCGCCATTGGCATATCGGCATCTCCCCACATATCTTCATCGTGGTTTGGATCACAAACCACGAAATCTCCGACTCTGCCTACTGCGCATGCAGCGACCAAGCCTTTCATAGCTATTCCTGCATTTGCAAGCGCCATGGAAGCAGCATTAACTCCGGCAACCCTAGTTCCAGCATCAGATCTAAGAACCTCGACGAATATGTCGATTACTGATCCTGGATAGTTCTCAACGAATATGGCTGGCCTCAGTGCTTCTCTTATTACTTTAGATAGCTCAATACTCCTTCTATCGGGCCCAGGCCTCTTCCTCTCTGGGGTGGAGAAGGGGGCCATGTTATACCTGGCTCTTATTAAGGCCTTATCTGGGAGGACTAAGTGTTTAGGATGAACCTCTCTAGGGCCAAATACGGCTGCTAATATTCTGTTTCCTCCCCATTCAATAAAAGCAGATCCATCCGCCTTATCCAATACTCCAACAGTCATTCTAACAGGTCTTAGCTCACGAGGCTTCCTACCATCCGTCCTGATACCTTCCTCGGTTATCAAAACTTCGGGTTTCTTCTCAACATATAAGGGCATAATCAACACCTCTCCAACTAGCTTGATAGCTCTTGGCTTAGGAATGAGGATATCCTATCACTTAGGCCTGACACATGAGATTCTGCCTCTATTTTACGTAAAGCCTTCTCTAACGCTAATAACTCCTTCAGAGAGGGAGCTCTCACCCATATTCTTCCATTATCGCCGACTATTATATCGCTCCTAGTCTTATCCTTAAGTATAGTCAACATAGATTGCCTCTTCCCTATAACTCTCGGTACCTTGGCTGGTGACACCTCTAACAAGTAGCCACCTTCTAGCTTCCCCAACCCCTCCATATCTATTGTAAGGAGTAGAGAGGAAGATCCATCAAAAGCCTTTACTTTGGCTAAGACCACATCACCGAGATTTAGCTTATATTTCATCATGTTAACCCTCTCAATAGCTCTACCCCTCGGTACGGGAATGGCACCTTGATAAGGAGACCTTATGTCCACCACTATCGTTGATCCAGTTACTTTAGATACGATCCCTATTACGATATCTCCCTCTTTCGGTATATAGACCCCCGATAAAGGGACAACTGATATACGATCCTCTTTCACATCGACTAAGCCAAGTTTTTTAGCTCTTATTATACCAAACCTATCTCGATAAACATCTTTACCAAGATTAAGCTTGCCTTTGGCCAGAGGCTGCCCTGGGATAACTATCTCCCTATTTTTAACAAAAATCACAGCTTCACTCAACTTCAGCTTGACCTCCCATTTCTCCAATTCTATCGAGTACCAGCATTTGAGCGCCTATGGGAAGTTCTACTTTGAACATAACCTGAGATCCATCTTCAGACCATTTCTCGGATATTATGCTACCTTGGCCTGCTAGCAAGGAACGAGCTTTAGCCCAGACCGAGGCAGGGACCTTAATTGACATTATTACCTGACCGCTTTTCAGAGGGAGAATTCTCCTTAGCTGCTCGACAACATCTTTTACTTGTTGTTCTGGTTCTTTTAATGGATCTATCTTAACCTTAGCCTCTTTTATAGCTTTTTCTATCCTAGATACGGGATGCGGTAGATTTGTTTGAGGATCCACGAAATTCTTGTGTATATAATTGACTATCCACCTTATCTTCTCCTCCTGTAGCTTCTTCCTATATTCTGATGTTAATTGTACATCTCCTTCCCTTAGTATTACCTTAGCGATTTCATATAGATCAGTGGTTCCGAAGGCTTTCTTGAGATCAGATGAAGATGCTTTCAAAGCTTTTCTAGCATCTGTAAATACATTTTCAACGGCTAGAATGTCCCTAATATCCACCTTCTTTCCTTCCCTAAACTTATAGGCCTTCTCAGGATATACATATATCTCAAACTTTTTACCAACTCGAGAGATCCTCGCGATAACAGGCTCGGGCAACAAATCACCCTTTAGCCCCCTCAACATATTTCGAGATCTCTTCCTTGGATAATTTCCTATACTTCTTTGTCTTCAGTTCGACTACGGCCATCTCTAGTAATTTAGCCTCTATCTCACCTTCTTCTACTCCAATGACCGTCTTTATCGCGTATTTAAGGCAGTCATCCAGTGATAGATCTGGCTTATAGGTCTGCTTAAAGCTCTCATTTACTTTATCGGAATTCTTTCCAACCGCAAACGCCGCATAGTTATAGAAGGCTCCTCCTGGATGGGTTACATAGAGCTCTGGTCCATTATCTATCCCCCCTACTATCATCATAACTCCAAAAGGTCTCAAACCTGCATACTGCGTGAATTGCTGCTTGTATACAGCTATTTTCTTAGCTAGATTCTTTACAGTAATTGGTTCTCCATATACTAGCCTGTTGTATTGGGCTTCTATCCTTCCCTTCTCGATGAGGACGAGCCCGTCTCCAACGAGGCCCGCAGCTATAGCGCCTATATGTTCATCTATCTTATATATCTTTTCAGGAGGGGTTGCGAGGGGAGATAGATACTTCCTAAGTGCTAAGAGGACAACCCCGTCCTTGCATTTTATTCCCATAGCAAGAGGGGTTCTCTTAGTAGCAGAGAGGGCATACTCCACTTGAAGAAGACGTCCATCTGGACTAAAGACGGTGATCGCTCTATCATATCCTGTTACTTGCGGAAACATTCGTTCACCCCACTTCAATGATCATTCATTGAACCTTGCTAGGACATATAGAGTTTTCCCTTATTTTTAGTCGCTACATATGCCTGCCTATGAATCATGTTCACAAAGTCCTCTAGCTTTACGAAGGGTCCCTGATATCCCTACTACATTAATAGCCATATTATCCTCGTATATCATCATCAGGATCGCAGTAAGAATAGCTTTTATGGAAGACTCTGTTGTTTTAATCACATACATATCTTTACCGGCTGATATCACTAGAAACCTGTAATAAGCCATACCTTTAATTCCTGACAGCTGCCTCATCATTTTCTCAAGAGATCTTGCCAGTTCACCTTTTGAAAGACTTGTTTGAATACAGATGTACCTCTTGCGCTCTTTTATGCTGATAGGTATTTTGAACCTCATTTAGGCTACTCCTCTTAACTTTAATTTTCTATCTCGGCTTATCAAATATTTAGGAAAGTCTTTCACATACATCTTCGCTTGACCCCTACTTAGATCAAAGAAGAACTCTCCAAAGGACATAAGAGCCCTAGGTGGGACTATTTCATTTATATTAGAGGCAAAAGACGCTATAATAGGATAAACACCAGCTTTTATGGCTATTTTTAGTTCAAGTCTCACACTTCTGAGAATTTGAGGATTGTATGTCACATAGCTCAGGAGTGGACGGATAGGTATTATCAGGGATCCCTCATTACGTTTTAATTGCTTAGCACAGACATAATCGAAGCTGGGCCTTGCTTTATCGTATGTGGTTATTATCGCATCAACAAGCTTGCTAGCTGTCGCTTTCCTTGCATCTTCTAAGCTATTTGGTTTAACAGCTATTATACTGGAAGATCTCTTAATACGTTCTGCTTCGAGAGCCAGATCTGCAGTTCTCACAATAGATACTTTAAATATGTCTT
>JAVALV010000168.1:0-6635 GCA_032159055.1 Thermoproteota archaeon
ATCAAAGGGGTAAATTTGAGGAAGTACTGGGTAAGTTGAAGGAGGGGGGGACTCTAACGGATAACGATATATCTAAGGCCTTCTCCGAGTTAAAGGATAGGTACCCAGAAATTTCTGGGCTAATATTCGATGATAGGCTAAAAATGGCCGTATACTCCCTTATTCAAAGAGGAATCGTACTCGCTGATGAAGACCTGTTTCATCTATGTGATGAGCATGACTCCCTAAGGAGGCTAGTATATAGGGTGGTTAAGCTCATGGACCTTAGGACGTTAGAGAAAGCGTCAAATGAAATTCTAGCTAAAGACTTGGAAAGGACGTTACTTGGGAGTTATATATTGAAGAGGATATCCAATGGTCGGGGCGGGGGGACTTGAACCCCCGGCCTGCCGGTATCTGTGAGAACGGGCCGCTGACGGAGCGCCACCCGGCGCCCTCTACAGCCGGCCGCTCTGCCAGGCTGAGCTACGCCCCGCCATCTAGGTAGATAGTAGCTCCCTATATTAATTTTTACATCAGATCTCGATGCATGGCCTAAGAGAGATCTATTTCTCCATATAAGCCCTTATACCCATCTCCAACGTCACATGCTGGAATATCCTGAAATCTTCATCGCTCCAAGCTACTAGTATAACCTTATCGAGATTAGATTTCAATACTTCCTCTAAAGTTATTCTAATTGCTATATCTACAGGCACACCACCTATACCAGCTCCCATGGCCGGAAATGCTATACTCTTAAGTCCTAATTCCTCGGCCTTCCTTATTGCCGCTCTTACAGCCTTTCTTACAAACTCAGGATTACTCCTTCCCCCAGGAGATCTAACAGTTGGGGTATGTATCACATATTTAGCCTTGAGATTTCCAGCTGTCGTCTCTACCGCTTCTCCTATATTGATAGGCGCCTTCCTAAGGGCCTCTCTCTGTATATCCTCTCCACCCTTCCTCCTTATAGCTCCAGCTACACCACCTCCCATCAGGAGGTGGGTATTTGCTGGGTTAACTATGGCATCTACCTCCATCTCGGTAATATCTCCCTTAACTAGCACTATTCTAGGCACCTTCTCACCGCCCTGACATTTAGTAGTAGCTAGGTTATGGCTTGTCAGCGCCTGGTTTCAGCATCCTCGGAACTCCTGCTTCTATCATGTACTCTGCTCCGCAATTCTCACAGATTAACTTACCCGATACTATGTCTTTCTTCATGCATTCGAAGCAAAGAGCAGGATCTCTCGGCTCAGACTCGGCGTAAGCGCACCATTTTTCACATAAAGGTTTCTCAGGTATCGAAGGTAGACCTTCCACTTCCTCTTCAGCTTCTACCACAAGCTTTAGAGGGAAATGGTGACAGGACGGGCAGGCTAGTAGGTCCAGTAGCCTCCTCCTCAAGAGATCACCCTACCTAATATCCTAGGTAATTCCTCTAAGCTCTTAATAATACCATCCGATGGAGGTACATCGAATCCTTCCCTGGACATCCATATGGTTTTAATACCTAAATGCTTAGCACCCATTATATCCTCATAGGGTGAATCTCCTATCATAACAGCTTTATTAACTCTACCTCCTACCGATTCTAATGCATAATCGAATATCAATCGCCGAGGTTTCCTAACCCCCACCCTGTGTGAAGATATGATGGAATCGAAAAATCGAAGTATGCCTTCCTTTCTCAACTTCTCTACAACCATGTCATGGTAAGGTGTGTTGGAAACTATCACCATAGTGAAACCCTGCTTGGAAAGGTATTCAAGAACTCGCTTGGCTCCAGGTTTAAGAGTTGTCAGGTCAACCATGGGGGCAGCATAGGCCTTCATGTGTTCCTCTCTAATCCCTTCAACTCCTATATAACTAAGGAAGGTTAAGACCTCTAATTTAGCTGGAATTTCTATACTATTGGCCGTCCTCTTGGAATCAAAGAGATCCAATATCCTTCTATATATAGGTAGTAGCTCGTCTACGGAAAAGTCTTTACTCCTTCCACTTACCTCGAGTAGCTTATCAACTCTGTATCTGTAGTAATAATCCAGGTCTGGAGGATCCACAATCGTCCTCCAAAAATCAAAGAGAAGATAAAGCATATTACTTCTAACGGGTGAGCCATAATAACCTAGCGGAGGAGGTGTTCTTCTGATGCCTGATCATAAATACGAGCTACCAGTCGTAAAGTTGCAAAGAGCCATTAGGGTTTCTAGGGAATATAAGGAAAAATTAAAAAATTTATATGGAAATAAGGTAATATCCAAATTTTCTAAAGATGCTGTCGACTGCCCGGTATTAGAAAAGAGGGTCAGCTTCCTAGTATGCATGGGTTGCTCTAACTATGTCAGGAGGTTCAAGGGCTATGTTCACTGTAAAGGCGACCCTCTTGATGGAGAATCCAGAATGCAGTGATCAGCGCAGCTAAGAGCGAAGCAGCTACTCCAAAGATTAGCATTATCATGAGATCTCGATTAATCTTAGATGAAGTAGCGGTAAAAACTACTCGCTTAGTTTCCCCTTTCTCTCCTGTCGATGCTGTAGCGGTGGGTACGGTTTCGGTTAGGGGCATAGGCTTGGCTTTGGTAGTGGTCGCTGCAACTTCGGCCCTGAAGGATTGAGGTGCATTATATCCTAAGAGATACCAAGGCATACCAACAATGAAAATGGCTACAAGCAAGCCTATTATCAAACTTCTCGCTATTATTTCCCTAGGAGGAGCCACACGCTCCATAATGTTCCTCATTAAGGATTCCCTCTCATCCTTCCTCACTGGCAAGATGAGAAAGGCTGGAGAAACTAATGTATAGAGAGTTTTCCTTCCTCTCCTGCCTGCCATTCTCCCTATAGGTTTTGCAACCCCGGCATTCACTAGCTTTTCTATATGGAATATTACAGTAGTGAGAGGCTGATTTAATTCCTTAGCTAGGTCGTTCGGACTCTTAGGGTACTTAAGTAGTTCTATTACCTTCCGACCCAATTCGTTGGATATCTCCTGGCCCAATAGTTTCGTTTTCTCATCATCCAGCGTAAATACTTTCCAATTCATCCCATAATAGCTGCGATGGAGGGATATAAAGTAAATGATCTACTTCCACTCAATTCGAACCTTTCCATATCAGGAGTATATTGGCAGCTTCAAGTAAATCTTTCACTGAATAATCAGCTAACCTAACTATTTGTTCCGATTTCGCTCTAAAGGCTATCTTCAATCCTATATCCATCTGAAAAATGGAGAGATCGCTATCTCCGTCACCTATGAATGCCGTTCTGCTGAGAGAAATACCGTAATTCCTAGCTATGGACCTAAGCACATATCCCTTCGACTCCGGAGCTAGCTCCTTATCTATACCCACGACTTTACCGTTTACTATATTCAACGTCGCTGACCTACAGAAATCCATATCTAGCTCCTTGCATACCCTCCTTGCCACTATATCTAGGCCAGAGCTTATCAAGCCGACTAAAAATCCATTCCCCCTGAGAATAGATACGGCCTCCCTCGCATGCTCCATTAGGTTCAGTCCTTCTATCTTACTAAGGACCAAGGTGAAGTCCTTATTTCTCCACGTAGAGACATCAAGTTCGGCCCACCTCCTGTAACTTATCTTTCCCTCCTCATACATCCTCCTATAGATTGAAGCGATATTTACAGTTCCAAGTATACGATGAATGAATGACCAAGAGCTGTCTACGGGAATAAGCGTTCCATCCATATCAAAGGCCACCAAGTAGTCCTTATCTTTACCTTTACCTCTGTCTATTTTCCTCCCTCCCCCTAGTGAATTCCTCTATAACGGATACGGGGACAATTATATAATTCCCTTCGGTTCTGCATCCTCTCCACTGAAATCCACTTAGATGATGTGTGATTCTATCTCTCTTGTCCTCTTTCTCATAATATCTAAAAAGAGCTTTGATCTCTATTCTAACTTCCCTCTGATCTCCTAGACTAGATAGAATTCTCTTTCCATGAATCGTTAGATACCTACTTAAGGCCTTTACAACTCCTTCCTCCGCCAACGATATCCCCTTATATTAGTGCCCATGAATCCTTACCTGATAAAAATGGAGATGGTTGTTAAGGACATAAGGCCCTATCCAGGAATGACTGTATCTGATTTAATCAATGAAATGGGAAAGTCAGGAGGATTCACAGCTAGATTCATCGCTGAAGGCGTAGAGATTCTAGAGGAAATGCTGAAAGACGAAGATTCCATTAATTTTCTCTCCTTCCCTGCTGATATAGTCTCAACGGGTGTAAGGGGCTTACTAGCAGATATGCTTAAGAGGAAATTCTTTGATATCGTGATAACTACTGGTGGGACAATAGATCATGATATAGCTAGGTGCTTTGCAAGCTATTACCATGGTACATTCAATGCGGATGATGAGGAATTATATAACCGTGGGATCCATAGGCTCGGTAACATATTCATACCATTTAATAACTATGGGCCTGTTATAGAGAAATTTGTGAGAGAAGAATTACCTAAAGCGATAAATAACCTCGGCAATAGGTTCTCTCCAAGCGAGTTACTTGACTTCTTAGGAGGACAGTTATGTGGAGGTTCCTTGCTTAAAGCGGCACATGAATCGCACATACCCATTTTCTCTCCAGGAATTCTAGATTCTTCCTTTGGTACTGCTTTGAGCCTACTCTCCCAAGAGATAGATTTCCACCTAGATTTAATCAGAGATATGTTGAAGCTCGCTAACCTAGCCTTTACCATGAAGAAGAGTGGTGCTCTAATCTTGGGAGGCGGAATATCGAAGCACCATACAATATGGTGGAATCAATTCAAGGAGGGGCTTGATTACGTAATTTACATATCTACTGCTGTTGAGTGGGACGGAAGCCTCAGCGGCGCTAGGGATAGAGAGGCAATTAGTTGGGGTAAAGTTTCGAAGAAAGCCAAAAGAACATTCATACCCGGCGAAATAACTGCTTTACTTCCTATGATGTATGTTGCACTTCTAGAGAGGATTAAGGGATATGAGAGGAGGGGCAAGGATTTAATCGGGAAGTTTTAAAACGGGGTATCATGGAATTGGTCTCGTGAGGAGGGAGAAATATTGAGTCAAGAACCCATCTTAAAACTCATGCAAACTGGTCAGAGCGATTGGCTTTCATGGATACTTTTCCTAGTGGTTATAACCGTGATGCAATTTTATGCAAGTAAACTGCAAGCTCAGCTCTGGATTAACGAGATAAGAAAAGCTCTATCTAAGCTGGAGGAATATATGAATGATGCTACTACTAAATTCGTGGAAGAAGCCTCTAAATATGGAAAATCTGAGGAAGAGGTGAGATCTCTCTTCCAAAGGATAAAAGGATTCTTCATTATAGAACCCGTTACCTTAGATCCCTTTGGAGCGGTGAAGAGATTGGAACACCTAATTGAGAACTCTAGAGAACATTTAAACAACTTTATGAAAGAAATAGCCCCGAATGCGGATGATTGGAAGAGATCCAATCTAAGGGATCAATTGGCTGGCGTCCTAGCCCTAGATATGATCTACAGGATAGTCAGACATTATTTCATACTTGGTAGGAAGACGCAGAACCTCATTTATATCGCCCAAATACAAATGCTACTACCGGAAATACTTAGGACTGCGAAGGCTTACTGGAAGGCTGGAGAAGCGTTCAGAAAAGGGATACCAATAGGTGATAGTATAGGCCCCATGGTCGCTCTTAAGCTTATGAATCACGCTAATCCAGAGGAAGTAGCTGAGAAGATAGTAGGGGCCGAGGTAGAGCTTAAAGGTAGGAGGGTTTTCGTCATAAAGGCAAAGGGACCAGGATCAGAGGTAGGTAGACCGGGTGTTGCCATAGAGAGGATAGTTGAGGGAAGAGACGGAGATGTATCCCTAATAATAATGATAGATGCGGCCGCAAAGCTCGAGGGAGAGCCCACAGCGGAAGTCGTCGAGGGAATAGGTGCGGCTATAGGAGACCCAGGTCCTGAGAAATATAGGATAGAGGAGGTGGCTACGAAGTATAACATACCTCTCTATGCTATAGCTATAAAAGAAGATCCACTGGACGCTATAACCGTAATGAGGGAGGAAATCGCCAAGTCAGTGGATGAGGTGTTGAAGAGGATAGAGATGGCAATAGAATCGAAGACTCTTCCAGGGGATTTCGTGCTTATTGCTGGTATAGGGAATACGGTGGGTGTGGGAAATATTTTAGAGGGTGTCTCTAATGCCTGAAGAGAAGAAAAAGATTTCTTTTGGATTTTACGCTTTCTGGGCGGCATCTATGGTAGGTATAGTGCTAATTTCTCTCCTATTCTTCTATTTAGGGATGCAATCCCTCGAATCTAATAAGATGAACGATGCCCTCCTCAACATTCTAATGGGAATCGCAGGTATCGGCATTGCTGCTAAAGTAGCATATGACATGGCAAAGGCTAGGCTGGCTTTCCAGGAGGAGAAACAGGAAGTATTAACGGAACTGCATTGCCCTAAATGTGGAAGAAAAATGTTAAGGCCATTTAAGGAGGGCGATTATGTCGGTAAGATCGTTCAGGATAAGTGTCCCCAGTGCGGTACCCAGATGGTCATAGTTTCGATATTCGCTAAGGTCCCTAAACAGAAGAAAAAATCACTCTTCACTTCTAGCGGTGAAAGATCTTGAAGAAGATGAA
>JAVALV010000169.1:0-4251 GCA_032159055.1 Thermoproteota archaeon
TCCTCTGGGGTCCATGTCCGGATCTACCTACTCTCTGAAGAAGTTTCACAGCTTGGCGAGGAGATCCGTACTGTATAACCATATCTACGTATCCAACGTCTATTCCAAGCTCTAAGGAGCTTGTACTTACTCCGGCAGACAATTCACCTCTCTTAAGAAGAGATTCGCTCTCTATTCTGGCATCTTTTGACAGTGAGCTGTGATGTACATGAATTTTGAGCTCATCGGAGAGTTTCTTCATTCTATATCCAAGAGCCTCAGCCATAGACCTAGTGTTAGTAAAGACTATCGCAGATTTCACTTCCTTAATCAACTCAGCCAGTAATCTAACTCTAGCCGCGGTCTCAGGTTCTAATAAAAGTGATTTAGATAGGTATATATCTTTCTCCTCTACCTTAGGATAAACTACTTGTATATCCATACTTCTACTCTCTTTTGAGACTAAAAGTTTCCCACCTCTTTCATTAGTGAAGTATTTGAGTGCAAGTTCCGGACTTCCAAGAGAAGCCGAGAGCATTATCCTCTGAAATTCGCTTTCAGTGATTCTTCTAAGAATTTCCAATGCCAAGGAGAGCTGTACTCCTCTCTTATCGTCTATTAGCTCATGAACCTCATCTATTATGACATATTTAACATACTTAAGCCATTTAGATATCTTAGGACCTGTTAAAATTATTAAAAGAGTCTCTGGTGTTGTAATAAGCACATCAGGTGGACTTTCCGCCTGCCTCGCTCTCTCGCTTCTCGGTGTATCCCCATGCCTAACTCCCACTATTATGTTACAACTTTGTGACCAATACGAAATTCTCCTTTCTAGATCCCTGTTAAGCGCCCTCAGGGGTGTGATATAAAGTAGTTTAAACCCTTTCTTTTCCTTATTTTCCCTTATTATCTTAGTTATAATAGGCCAAAGAGCAGCTTCAGTTTTTCCCGATCCAGTAGGAGAAACTAGTAAGGCATTTTCGCCCTTTAAAATGTGAGGAATAGATAATTTTTGTATTTCAGTCAATCGATATATCCCCTTATTTATTATAGCTCTTTTCAGACAATTTGGAAATATATTTAATAATTTATCATAATTCATTTAGTATTTTCACCATTTATAGGTCTTTTTATTCCCCTCCAGGTCGGTGACAAGTTGTGTGGGGTTAATAAGCTTTTTTAACTCGGTTATAACTTCATACATGGGTAGTCCCAGTTATAGTTCTGAGAAACCCATAAGAGGTGATATATATGTCCGTTGCTGGAGGAGCTGGAGGAGCCGGAGGAGGTGAAGGAGCCGGAGCCATACCCGTTCTCATATTAAAGGAAGGGACTTCTAGGACTAGAGGAAGAGAAGCACTCAGGCTGAATATTACCGTAGCTAAAGCTATAGCTGATACCATCAGAACCTCGCTCAGCCCGAAGGGCATGCAGAAAATGCTGGTTGATCCTTTTGGAGATGTGATAATAACCCACGATGGAGCTACCATAATGAAGGAGATAGAAGTAGAGCATCCAACTGCTAAGATGATGGTAGATTTAGCTAAATCTCAGGAGCAAGAGGCAGGGGACGGTACCACCACTGTTGTCCTCCTAGCTGGTGAGCTACTAGCCAAAGCGGAGGATCTCTTAGATATGGGTATTCATCCTACAGTTATAATCTCCGGATATAGAAAAGCTACAGAGAAGGCTATTGATTATTTGAATGAAATCTCCATGAAGGTTCAATGGAATGATAAGGAGCTACTGAAGAAGATAGCTAAGCTCGCCATGAGCAGTAAGTCTGCAAGAGTTGCTCAAGACTATCTAGCCGATCTAGTAGTTGATGCCGCTTTACAAGTTGTCGAAGAGAGAGATGGAAAGAGGATCGTCGATCTCGACAATATAAAGCTTGAGAAAAAGGAGGGCGGTTCTCTCTTTGATACTAAGCTGATCAGAGGGATAGTAATAGATAAGGAAGTGGTACATCCAAGAATGCCTAGAAGGATTGAGAACGCTAAGATAGCATTGATAGAGAGTGCCCTTGAAATAAAGAAACCTGAGCTATCTTCTAAGATAAGGGTCACCTCTCCAACTCAAGTAAAGGGATTCCTCGATCAAGAAAAGCAAATGCTAGCTGAATTAGTGGAGAAGATAGCCGCTACCG
Organism: Thermoproteota archaeon; assembly: GCA_032159055.1. Lineage (GTDB taxonomy): Archaea > Korarchaeota > Korarchaeia > Korarchaeales > Korarchaeaceae > Korarchaeum. Next base: position 2,129 of record JAVALV010000169.1, read on the forward strand.
GCGCTAACGTAGTGTTCTGCCAGAAGGGAATAGACGATATCGCCCAGCATTTCCTAGCTAAGCATGGTATACTGGCAGTTAGGAGAGTAAGGAAGTCAGACATGGAGAAACTAGCGAAGGCTACTGGAGCTAAGATAGTTGTTAATGTCAAGGAAATATCAGAAAAGGATCTAGGCTACTCTGAGCTTGTTGAAGAGAGGAGAGTTGGAGAGGATAAGATGGTCTTTGTGGAAGGCTGCAAGGATCCAAGAGCTGTAAGCATACTGATAAGAGGCGGAGAAAAGCAGATGATAGATGAGGCCGAGAGGAATCTTCATGACGCTTTAAGTGTCGTCAGGAACGTTATAGAGGATGAGAAGATCGTTGTAGGAGCAGGCGCATCATGGATAGATCTCGTGCTTAAGTTAAGGGACTATGCTGTACAGCTAGGCGGTAAAGAACAAAACGTTATAGAGAAATTTGCAGAGGCCTTAGAGTCCATACCTAAGACTTTAATAGAAAATGCTGGTCATGATCCGATAGTGAAACTAGCTGAGCTTAGGAAAGCCCATGCAGAGGGTAAGAGAGAATATGGATTCAATATATTTACAGGAGAAATAGAGAACATGTATGAAAAGGATGTGATAGAGCCTGAGAGAGTTATAAGAAGGGCAGTAGAATCGGCCTCTGAGTTTGCTACTACGCTCCTCAAGATAGATGATATAATAGCGGCAGCAGGTAAGAAATTTGAGCCTGGGAAGGGTAAAGGTGCCGAGTAAGTTGAAAGAGGACAGCGATCTACTGGGACCTAAGAGACTCACCAAATTTGAGAAAATACGAATAATATCCATCAGAGCCCAGCAGATCGCTTCCGGTTCCCCTTTATTTTTAAATGAGAATGAGATACCTGAGGGAGTAACAGATCCTGTTGAACTTGCCAAATTAGAGATAAAAAAGGGTAGGCTACCTCTTATACTTGAGAGAAGGCAAGGAGAGAAAATATCCTTGTTAGATCTGAGAGAACTCCTTAAGGAAGAGTAACTTTTTTAATTGCTGAATGCTTATTGAGATACAGCTCGCCCTCCAGGCTCCCCAGTGAAAGAGGCGGGCCTATAGTAAGAAAAGAGGTGATATGGAAATGGTGGCTGAGGAAGGAATTGTCTATGTTGGTAAGAAGCCTGCTATCAATTACGTTATGGCTACTACCCTCCAAATAAATAGGGGTGTAAAGAAGATAGTCTTAAAGGCCAGAGGAAGATCTATATCTAGGGCAGTAGACGTTGCTGAGATTACAAGGCTCAAGTATTTCCCTGGTAAGATAAAGATCACCGATCTCAGGACAGGCACTGAAGAGATAATAGACGAAAACGGTAGCAGGAGAGATATAAGCGTTATAGAGATAGAGCTCACCCAAGTGTGAGCCCGGGGGGAGAACCCCCTCATTAATTTTTGAGAAAATTTCTTATTACTTTCTAGGTCAAGAAATCGATTAATCATGAAATCCGAGAAAAAGCCTCAATTCTGGCTTGATAAGATTGCCCACGATATTATAGAGAGAGAGGAGAGACTGGATCGAAAAATAAATGTATTAAGAGTCGAATCTGGTATAGGAGCGAGCGGATTCCCGCATATCGGATCTGTTGGTGACTCACTGAGAGCTTATGGAGTTAAACTCGCTTTAGAGAATCTTGGATATAAGAGCGAGCTAATAGCCTATAGTGATGATAGAGATGGATTAAGAAAAGTCCCTGCTGGTGTACCTAAAGAATATTCCAAGTATTTAGGGATGCCCGTTAGCGAAATACCTGATCCTTGGGGATGCCATTCAAGCTATGGGGAGCATATGAGTTCTATGCTTATAGAAGCGCTAGAAAAGCTGGGAATAGAGTTCACATTTATCTCCGGAACTGAGGCATATAAGTCAGGTCTCCTTGATGAACAAATATCAAAATTGCTAGCTAACAGTGAGAAAGTTGATAGGATAATAAGAGAAGAAGTAGGATCCAGTAAACCAAAGGGATGGATCTACTACTGGCCAAGGTGCGAAAAGTGCGGGAGGATATATACCACGAGAGTTATTAAGGTTATTCCTGAGGAAGGTAAGGTCATCTACGCATGCGATCAAGAATTTAAGGGAATAAAAG
>JAVALV010000170.1:0-4469 GCA_032159055.1 Thermoproteota archaeon
TGTTATACCCTAATATCATCATGGAATCGCTGATAGCACCATTTCAGGTCCCTATTAGCGATTGTTCAGTTAGTACCATGATCAGCCATGAATTCCTCTAAGGCTTTGGATATGCTTCCCTTCCTAAAGAACATCTTCACATTCCTTAACCTGAGTCTCTCGGTGCCCCTCTTCCCCACAAATGCCGATATAATTACTGGGCAATCCCTGAGAACATCATAAACATCTAGGGTTTTCCTCCTCTGCAGAGTGTCCTTATAGGGGTTGATCCTAACCTCAACGAGCTCGAGCCCGTCATCCTTCATCTCATATATGAGATACTTCGCGGCCCTACCCAGCATTTTCATCGGTATATTCTCGCCATCATCCGTGGCAACTGCTATCCTCTCACGAGTAGGGACCAAGACAATGCAGTAACCTCTATTCTCCTGGATCCTATATCTATCTCCAACCAATCGATCTAAGAATCCCCTAAATTCATTCGTCCTCGTCCCCTGAATTACTATAATCATTCCTCTAAACGCTAGGGTATAGTACAGGGTCCAGAGGAGTTTATCGGCATCCAAGCTCTCCGAGTATTCCACTACTACGAGCCTATACCTCATGCCGAGGGGATAAATCTCCTCTCTCTGGAGGGCTAAGAAAGGCTCTACATTTCCTGGATCAGGTATTTCATGATAAGGAACTGTAACTACTTCGATTTTGCTCTCTAAGGCTCTCAGAACAGGAGAGTTTGGATCCCCAATAAATAGGACCTTTCCTGGATCCAATTTAGCGATATACCTAACCAAGCACCGTTGAAGATCAGCCTCGTACCCCATTTTCACCGATGATAGATCAGTACTGGTAAATTAAAATAAGAAAAATATCATTAGATTTCGTTCGCTAAGTTATGACAGTTCGAAGAAGTTTTGTTTTATAATCAGGATTCCCTCAAGGAGGTTAACTAAGCTGCATCTATCTATAGGGGAGGCAAAGGGAAGGAAAAATAGAAGCGGAGGTTAGCCTGATATTACCCTAACTAGACTAGTAGCCCAAATCTCTGAAGAGTTCCGAATCCTGAACGTAACTCTTCCTGAGCTTGAGAGCCAATTCGGCTTTCCCTAGCTCCTTCCCAAGATAGGCGGCATGGGAGTAGCCAGATACGAGCCCAAGATCGAATATCTCTAAGTAAACGTCCGAGGCTTTCTCACCGCATATGGTAACATCGGGTCTCCTCGGGTCATCCCACTTGAAATGCATGGCGCAGATCTCACCTCGATCCCTGTCTACCCATATCCTGAAGAAACCAGTCCTATCGTATTGTACCTTCCTCCCCCTAGCCTTCACGACCTTGCCCGTAGCCTCATATCTGAAATCTTTCCTCCTCTTCTCCTTCAGGACTAGGAGGTCTATACCTAGATCCTTAGGGAATACTCCCCTCTCCTTTGAGAGGTACATCATCTTGACAGCTTGGGCCACTTCCCAAACGGATCCGTAGGTTTTATCGCTTGCCTCCGTAGTTAGGACAATACTCGCTTCAAGCTCAGAGGCGAGAGCCACCAATTGGGCATTTACTCCATGACTATCGGCATCGATGAGTTCGCTGACATTACCTATCCCCATGAAAAGCTGGATATCTGGATTTCTCCTAGAGAACTCGTAGAAGGAGATGAGGGACTTGATGAAGCTGGGAGCGTGTATCGGATGAACTATCAGGTCAGCCAAGACATTATTTATGCCATACTTCCTAGCCAGTCTGAGATTCTCCTCCATGGCCCTAACCCTTTCCTCCGGTTCGCTTGGAAAGTAGCCAGAGGCATAATCATATGGTATTATCACGCAGACCTTATCCTTCGCGATGTCATGAAGCACTTCCATGTTAGATCTCTCGAGGCTCACTATCATATCAACGCCCGCCTCGATAGCAGCTTCTATCTCCTTAGGAGAAATTGAATCTATACTTATAGGAGCGTTAGTCACCTCTCTAACTGCTCTAACTATATCTCCTATCTTGGAGGAGTCATCTTGACCAGCAACTACTCCTATATCTATTATATCAGCTCCAGATTCTATATAGTGGGCGGTAATCCTCTTTATCTCATTCTTCGTGAGCTTCGGAGCGTCCACTATCTCCGCCATGATCCTAATCGGCAGTTCCCTCGCAATGCAGAGCCCCCTCAGATCGATACATTTTTCCCTGTCAATCGTACTCCTCGCTCTGTCCATAGCTTCTCTAAATTCCTTATCAGCATCTCTCCTAATCTCTTCTTCGAGAAGTTCACATGCAGGTACATCATGCGATAACTTAAGCCCCTTCCTCACATGTTCCATTATGATTGGTAGATCAGCTGCATCCTTGGGGCCCTTAAACGCTGGAATACCTAGGGAATCCTCTATGTACTTGGAACTGCCCCTTAATAGCCCTGGAACTATGATGGCATCGTATTCAGATAGATCCAAGCTTTTGATATGCTCCACAATGAACTTAGGTGTTAGTAGTGCAGCCACTGGAAAGGGAACAGCCACGAGATCGTACTCAATACCCGATCTATCCGCATAGGCTCTGACGTAATCCTTGGCCAGCTCTCCCGTTATCAACAGGTACTTCAATATCCTCACCTAATTAATTAGCTAGCTAATTAGATAGGTAGAGATAGGATGTGAACTATGGTATCCTCTAACTGATCCGGATCGTCCACGACTGTAACACCCTCGACCCTTCTCAAGGCTTCTATGTTCCTCCTATCAAGCTCCCTTATCTTTATCCTAGCTTTCTGAAAACAGTGTATGGCATTTTCTGGGCATGTGAGTTCACATACCCTGCACCCATGGCACCTCGTCAGATCTAAGACAGGTACCCCATCAAGCTCTCTAATGGCCCCGTAGGGACACCTATTCAGGCACTCCATGCAATTCGTGCATACCTCTCGATCTATGTAGCAGGGGACCTCGGTCTCCTCCGTCACATCGGATGGGAGGACTACTACAGGAACGCCTCCCTTTAGGGCCTGAGATGTGATCGTCGTCACTATGCTGTCAGAAATGCCGTAAACGATCTTAGCTACTGTATTAGATGTAGCTGGTGCCACTACGAGTAATCCGTACCTGCCAAGCATGAACCTACCTGAGTAAGTGCAGCTGGCGCCGGCAACTTCCTCTGTGATTACCTCCTCATAATGGTTTCCAGGCGATATATCTCCTATTCTATCAAGGATGCCGTACATTCTGGCCACTTCCTCACCGGCCTTGCTCATATAAGTGGTTATCTTAACTCCATATTTCTCCTTGATCCTCTTTAGAACATCAAAACTCTCTCTCATAAAGCTTCCTGATCCAGTTATTCCCCATGCGATGAAATGTAGACCTCCTTCCCCTCTTAGCAATCCCAAGTTTGCATCAACCATCCTTCATTTCTCCCTTTCTTCTATTTTCCCTTTCTCCACCCTTCCTTCCTCTGCCTCATTTACAGATTCAAATGGTGAGCAATTGGGCACCCGCATTGTTAGCCCTCGACACGATGACCTTACCCCCTCCATGTTCCCTCAGGAAGCCCTTCAATTTATCAGCTAGCTTCTGATAACTATCCTCATCAGCCAAGCCATAGAACGATGGGCCCCAGGAGCTTTGTCCAGCTCCATAAGCTCCATTCTCCAGCAGGAACTCCACTCCCTTCTCTATTAGAGGAGACCTGAAGATGCCTCCCTGGACATGGGAGAACATCCTACCTACCTCCCTCTCGAACTTTGTGATCGCATCGCCGAAGCCCTGAATGTCCCTCTTCATCAGCGAGGGGATTATTTCAAGGATGAGTATCCTGAAGGTCTCGCAGGTGCACTGATCGATCTCCCTCAACTTCCTCGTCAAATCCTCAAGAGAAAGCTCCTCCTTCTCTCCGGATATACCTTCCTCCATTCTAGGCATACCGATTACGAAGATCCAATCCTTGGGAAACTCGTATCTGGATATGAGGATAGGTATCTCTCCCTTCTCAACTCCTCCGTCGACGATCAGACCACCATACTTGAAGGAATAGATCCCAACGCCCGATCTCTTTCCCCTCCCAAGGATCTTGGCCAGCTCTTCCACAGAGACGTCCATTCCTGAGTGCTTCAACATAGCATAACCTATTCCCAATGAGAGTTGCGTTCCAGAGCCCAAGCCCACATGCGGGGGTATGTCCTCAATGATCCTTATGCTCATTCCATCCTCGATCTTGAAATGTTCCTTCACCTTCTTGGCATAGAGTAGGGCCCTCTCCCCACCGCCTAGGACTTGGAAGTGATCGGCATCAGATACCTCCAAGATAACACGGGGGTTGTCAAGAGCAACACCCACGCTTCCATAGGACCTTCTAAGATCGCCCTTCATGTCTAAGATCCCGAAATGTATCCTGGAAGGTGTTTTCAAGATGGTTTTCATTACATCGCCCAACCTAATGAGTTAGAGGTATCTAATATATAAGCTATCAAAATCAAATAACAACGAAA
>JAVALV010000171.1:0-15473 GCA_032159055.1 Thermoproteota archaeon
ATCCGAGATGACCAAAATGAACATGAAGCCGATGCTTTACACAACAATACCAATCCTTCTCATCTTCTGGGCATTAGGTAGCTTCTACTCAGAGATACCTGTAGTTGTACTGCCCTTTCCTATACCATTCATAATGAGTTACTTTCATGGTAATAGTGCTCTCTCGGATCAGACGCTTGGGTACCTAGGTTATTACATAATCGCGTCGTACTTCTTCTCTCTAATCCTCCAGAAAATATCAGGAACATCGTTAACAGAATGATTCTTTTTCAATTAAAACAGGATATTTACCATATTTTTCTAAATTAGAAGGTAAATTAATAATTATTTTAATTTGACATCGGAAAGTAAACGTTAAAAATACACATCTTCCTGTTACGACTGGCCGCGGAGGTGCTAGCTTGTGATAAGGGATATCAATAAAAGCGGAAGAAGCCGCTCACTTAAGAAGCCTAGAATAGCTATCAGAACCCCAGGTGGTAGGATAGCCTACCATCATAGGCATAAGAAACACTCGGTTGCTAGATGCTCCAGATGCGGGGCGCCTCTCAATGCAACCCCTACGGGATCAAAGCATATCATGAGGAAGATGACCTACAGTCAAAGGAGACCTAATAGGCCCTATGGAGGTAACCTTTGCTCTAGATGCCTCCGCGAACTGATGATCTCCAGAGCTATAGAGGAGGGTATATCCCTCCTGGCGTCCTAATGGACGCCTTCCCACTCGCGAGAGGGGTGCGAATATGCCTGTAATAGAAGTAGGAAGAGTTTGTAGAAAGATAGCCGGTAGGGAAGCTGGTAGAGTATGCGTTGTCGTGAATATAATAGATGATAATTTCGTTGAGGTCACAGGACCCAAGGAGCTTACAGGAGTGAGGAGGAGAAGGGTAAACGTCAAACACCTGGTACCTCTCCCTATAAAGCTAGAGATATCCGAAGGAGCCAGTGATGATGAAGTTCTTAATGCTCTTAAGGAGACGGATCTATATCAGGATCTATTAAAGGAAAAAGAAAAGAGAGAGAAGAGGGGTAAACCTAAAAAAGAGTAGGGGCACCTAAGTAATGAATCCATCTGAGGCGGCTGAGGAATTCATTGTAAAAAGTTTAGCCGAACCAGGACCATATGGTTACAGGCCTCGCGATAGGCCTATCCTTTTTTACCTTGATAACGGGATTATAAATTTAGATAAGCCGAGAGGACCTACGTCCCATACAGTCACTAAACTCGTCAAGAAGATATTGAAATATCCAGGTAAGATAGGTCACTGTGGCACCTTAGATCCAAAGGTATCTGGAGTTCTTCCAATAGTTCTCGGCAATGCTACAAAGCTAAGTAGGATAGTAGCGGGATCAGATAAGGAATACGTTGGAGTGCTTTATGTGCATGGCGATATCGATCAGGAAGATTTAGAGGATGCCCTCGGGAAATTTAGCGGTCCTATTTTTCAGAGACCTCCAGTAAAATCCGCTGTTAAGAGAACTTTAAGGGTTAGGAGGGTATACTCCATAGACCTATTGGAGAGAGAGGGGAGGTTCTATCTACTCAAGGTTCATGTAGAGTCTGGGACTTATATAAGGAAGCTCTTCTTTGATATAGGCGAATATCTCGGTGTGGGAGGAAGCATGAGGGAGCTGAGGAGGATAAGATCCGGTATTTTCAATGAAAAAAATAGCATAACTCTTCAACAGCTATATGAAGCTTATCATGAGTGGAAAAGATCTGGAGATGAAAGCGAGCTTAGAAATGTCGTTCTACCTCTAGAGGTCGCCATTAAGGGCATACCCAAAATAGTGATAAAGGATAGCGCCGTAGCGTCAGTAACTTATGGAGCCTCCCTGAAGGTAAAAGGTGTAAGCTCTCTCTCCAAGAACATCGAAAAAGGGAAAATAGTGGCCATAATGACCCTCAAAGGGGAATTGGTTGCCATTGGCAGATCTAAGATGAACTCCGATGAGATAGTTAGTGCCGAGGAGGGAATTGTAGCGGATGTGGATAGAGTAATAATGCCTAGAGATCTTTACCCACCGATGTGGAAGTCTAAGAGAAGGAATAAATACGGTAATGCGCAATAATTAAATCCCGAGTAAATAGCTCAAATATCTGAGAATTTAAGGGTAAAGCCGGGGTGCCCTAGCCCGGTAGGGGGCTGGCCTGGAGAGCCAGTGGCCCATTGGGCCGCGAGGGTTCGAATCCCTCCCCCGGCGTTTTAAAAGTGGTATTCTACCCTATCTGTGTGAATCATGCATTATGTGGGCACTGTTCATCCACCTATCCGAGGGCAAAATCTTATATTACACATTACATACCACTTTCCGAAAGAGGGTGAGGAATTGTCAGAAGCTACCGAGCTAAGGAGAATAGTGAGGCTTCTTAATACCACTCTAGATGGTACTAAACAGGTAATAGTTTCTCTAACAAATGTTAAGGGAATAAACTTTGTTCTAGCGAAGATCATATTAACTAAAGCCGGTATCAAGCCCAATAGGCTGTTAGGTGAGCTAAACGATGAAGAATTTGCTAAAATAGAAGATGTGGTAAATAATCCAGACAAATACGGGATTCCTTGGTGGGCAATGAATAGGCAGAAAGATCCTAAAACAAACGACTCTAAAATTCTAATCGGAGATGATATAAGTTGGGCTATAACTCAGGACATAAACCTAATGAAAAAGATAAAAAGCTGGAAAGGTATAAGGCATGAACTAGGACTGAAGGTAAGGGGACAGAGAACTAAGACCACAAGCAGGGTGGGAAGGACCGTAGGTTACCAGAGGAAGAAGTGAATTAAGAGGAGAGGTGATTAATTGGGGGATCCTAAAAGACCGAGGAAGAAGTACGATAGGCCCTATAAGCCTTGGGATAGTAGAGTTTTGGATGAGACAAACAGATTATCCGGATATTACGGGCTGAGAAATAAGAGAGAGCTATGGAGAATGAGCTCCATAGCAAAGAAATATAGAAGGATAGCCCGAGAGCTCCTTGCTGCTCCTGAGGAGGAGAGGATCAAAGTTCAGCCCATAATAAGTAAGCTCCAGAGACTCGGTATAGTAGGGGAGAGCGCAACCTTGGATGACTTACTCGACTTAACAGTTGATCAGTTTCTAGAGAGAAGGCTTCAGACTATTGTTTGGAAGAAAGGCTTTGCTAAGACCCCTTATATGGCTAGACAGCTAGTGACCCATGGTCACATAAGGATAAATGGTAGGAGGATAAAGCAACCAGGATATCTCGTCACTTTAGAGGAAGAGAAATCAATAGAATGCACCCACCCAGCATGTCTAGAAGGAGAGAAAGAGGAGGCCCCCAGCCAAGAAATAAGTCAAGAAGGGTGATATTATGTCTACAAGTCAGAAGAAAGGAAAGACGGGTGTCGCTCACATATACTCCTCATTTAACGATACCATAGTACATATAACGGATATAACGGGTGCTGAGACAATAGCTAGATTCTCTGGTGGAATGTTCGTTGATGCGGATAGACTGGAAGGCTCCCCCTATGCTGCCTTGAAAGCCGCCATGGCAGCAGCTAAGGAGGCTCAAAGGAGGGGGATAACGCACCTAATAGTTAAAGTCAGGGCTCCTGGCGGAATAAAAAGCAGGATACCCGGACCTGGTGCTACTGCAGCTATAAGAGGGCTCTCCAGATCTGGTCTCATTTTGGTGAGGGTTGAAGACGTAACCCCTATCCCCCACGATGGATGTAGGAGACCTCATGGAAGAAGGGGTAGGAGGGTCTGATCTCTTCCTAAACTTTTATTCTCTTGATAGATCATATAAGAATGAGAGGTAAAACCCTGTGTCAGGGGAGAGTAAGTACCAATTTGAGGCGCTGTTAGGATGGTATAAGAAGAATCTTTCGGGAAGAGTTGAAGTCGAAAGGCTCGGATTAGATGGTCATTCTGTGCTTATCGCTATAAGGGGGAGAAGGGAGCTTAAACTTTTGATAACGACATTTGATCCATCAGAAGACGGAGATTTTCTCATTTGGATAAGATCTCTAATACAAGCCCACAAGAGGGCCGGTATAGAGTTCGATAGGGTGGAAGTATGGGTTCCACCTGAAGATTTGGAGGATCTCCAAGAGGAATTAGATAATGGGACTGAATCCGAGGAGAAATGGCTTACGAAGATAACCATAAGATCTGTAAGGGACCTGTATCCTAGCGAGACTGCGGCATTCATTGTACCCAAAAAGAAGGAGAAGGAGAGGAACAGAGCGGTGACCATAAGAAGGCAAAATATAGAAGAAATTCATCGTGAAATGAGGGGGGAGTCGCAAAGGAAAAGCGAGAAACTTGAAGAATATATGAAGGACGTGGTCAATGAACTGAAAGCCGCCTTACGTGAATCAATGGAATCCATTTTATCAGAAGTAAAGGAAGAGAGAAATCAAATCGAGATAATGAATAAGCTTCATGAATTAGAAAAGAGGGTGGAGCTACTAGAAGCTATGATAAAACTTATGGGCAGGCAATTTTATCCCCTCAATCAACCTGAGCCAGTACTAGTGGTAGATAATAAGTTAAGGATGGAATCACATAGCAGTAACATCGATTCCAAGGAAAATGCGAAGATAGCGAGGAATAGCCACGAGGGAACCATAACCCACCAAGGGATCGATATTAATAAGGATAAGAAGACCAACCCACCTAGCGATCATGAGGCTGATGAAGTATTCAGAGAAATATTAAACAATCCTTGGGTGGAAATATTGCGTAAGAAAGAAGGTGAAAATATTGAAAGTTAGAATTATAGACCTAAATGGATATAAGGCCATTTTGGTAATAGAGGATGCCAAACCTCCATTAGTTAATGCTATAAGGAGGGCCATAGTATCTGAAATACCAATATTCGCTGTGGATGAGGTCATATTCTTCGAGAACTCAACACCTTTCTTCGATGAATATATAGCCCATAGACTGGCCATGATTCCGCTTAAAACTAGCATGGATGTGGTTAAATCAGATCCCAATAGAACTGTTGTCCTCGAACTTGAAAAGGAAGCCAAAGAATCTGTTGAAACAATATATTCAGGAGAACTTAAATCATCTGATCCTCTGATAGTACCGGCCAATGACAAGATACCAATAATAAAGATGAGGAGAGGTCAGAGGATAAGGTTCCAGGCTATAGCTAGAATTGGGAGAGGGAAAGATCATTCAAAGTGGCAGGCAGCCGCGGCAGTGGGATACAGTTTCATGCCAGTATATGAATTTGGAAAGTCCGTGCTGAAGCTCTGCGATCTATCGAAATGTGATGAATGCATAAAGAAGAAGGGAAAGGCCATCTTGATTGATTATCCTGTTATATGCGATGGCTGCCTAGAGGAACTTGAGAAATGCAGGCTAAATAATCCAAATGAAATCAAGAGAGAATGGGATCAATCTAGAATTATACTTAGGTATGAGAGTACTGGTTCATTGACCCCAAGCGAGATTTTCTTAGAGGCATTGAATCAATTGAAGCTTAAGTTCAATGAGTTGTTAAAGGGAATTGAATGATTAAGCTTTAATAAGGGAAGTGCTATCTGGTAAAATGAGGCGGGGGTAGCCAAGCCAGGTCCAAGGCGCCCGCTTGAGGGGCGGGTGGGTGTTAGGCCCGCGTGGGTTCAAATCCCACCCCCCGCACATGCATCTTTATTAAAGCCATAGTTGTCACTCCATGTGAGGAGGATAATTGTGAAGCCTACAGGGCCAACGAACCCAAGGTTGATAAAGATGATAAATAGGCTTGAGGAAATATCTAGGCTTAACAATTCTTCAATATGGAGGACTGTTGCAAATAAGCTTAGGAAACCTACCAGAGCTAGGATAGAAGTTAATTTATGGAAAATAAATAAGTATTCAGAGGGGTATAAAGCAGTATTAATTCCAGGTAAGGTTCTAGGCGAAGGGGAGATCAGTAAACCAGCTGTAGTTGCGGCTGCTAGCTTCTCAGAAACAGCTAAGAGAAAGATAGAGGAAGCTGGGGGTAAAGCCTATTTACTGGATGAATACGCTGAACAGAACCCCACAGGTTCTGGCACTAGAATATTGATATGATTATATGCATGAGTAGGTGATCCATTTGAAATTTGATCTAATCATAGATGCTGAGGGAAAAATTCTCGGGAGAATATCCTCTCTCGCTGCTAAAGAATTGCTTAAAGGTAGGAGGGTAGCTATAGTAAATGCGGAGAAGGCAGTTATAACAGGAAATCCTCAGACGATTCTCAGGAAGTATCGGACTAGGAGATCTATCCAAAGCACGATAAGTCCCAAGAAATCTCCCGTGCAGCCTAGAACTCCCGATAGAATCGTATGGAAAACTGTAAAGGGAATGCTTCCAATGAAGAAAGCTAAGGGAAGGGAAGCTATAAAGAGACTCAGGGTGTTCATCGGGGTACCAGAGGAACTCTCCAGAGAGGAAATGGATGCAGGACTAAAGGATGATCAGAGGGAATATGTTAAATATACTGTGGATGCACTTAAACCAAAGAAAACAAGGGGCTATGTAACCGTCCTCTGGTTATCTAAGGAACTGGGATGGAAGGGGATGAAATATGCCGAAGAAGAGTAAAAAGAATGGAATACTTGCTTTAGCTTCCTCTAGGAGGAAGATGGCAAGGGCTATGGCCGTAATCAAGAGCGGATCTGGCAGACTCTATATAAATGGACTTCCTGTGGAGGTCTATGCCACTAACGAGTTTGTGAGAATGAAGATATTGGAGCCTCTCTGGCTAGCAAGCGATTACGTATCTGATATAGATATTCACGTTAGAGTTAGAGGAGGAGGCTTTATGTCTCAGGCTGATGCTGCTAGAATGGCGATAGGTAGAGCCTTAGTGAAATATAGCGGAAGCGAGCAACTAAAGGAATTGTTTAAGGAATATGATAGGACTATACTTAAGGGGGACCCAAGACAGACCGAGCCCAAGAAGTATGGAGGTAGGAGCGCCAGAGCAAGATTCCAGAAGTCTTATAGGTAAACCCTTCTTACTTTTGAAGGGAAGAAGAGGAGGGGATACATCTTGTCTATGACTAGAGGTTCAGCTGGAGAATTAAAGAAAGGTAGCTATGTGCTATTAGATGGAGAGCCCTGTGAGGTTCTAAGCATTTCAAAATCAAAACCTGGGAAGCATGGCGCAGCTAAAGTGAGAATAGAAGCTAGGGGGATATTTGATGGCTCTAGAAGATCTAAAATATTTCCTGCTGACGCTCCAATAGAGATACCTATTGTGGACAAGAAAACAGCCCAGGTGATCAGCGTATATGGTAACACAGTCCAGCTTATGGACATGAGCACTTATGAAACTTTCGAGATGTCTATGCCAGAAGACCAGGAACTAGCCTCTAAGTTACAACCGGGCGTAGAGGTGGAATACTGGGAATCCATGGGTAAAAGGAAAATTGTTAGAACTAGAGGTGGCGGTTAGGAGGATTGGTCTTAGATAAACTTGGTTCTTCTCTGAGGAATGCTGTTAGTAAGCTCAGAGGTAAGCCAGTAATAGATGAGGCAGCTATAGCGGATTTCCTGAGAGATGTTCAAAGGGCTCTCCTCGAGGGAGATGTCAATGTAAAGCTCGTTCTCGAACTCTCTAAGAAGGTCAAGGAGAAGGCTCTTAAGGAGAAGGCCCCTCCTGGCTTTAGTAGGAGAGATCTGGCTGTTAAAATATTATACGAAGAGCTGACAGAGCTACTTGGAAAAGAAGCACCTAGTCTTGAATTTGATGGAAAGAAAACTAATGTGATACTTGTAGTCGGCATAGAAGGATCAGGGAAAACAACAACGGTAGCTAAGCTAGCTCATTGGTTCTCAAAGAGATATGGGAAGGTAGCCATAATATCCTCTGATGTTGTGAGGCCAGCATCAAGGCTTCAAATAGAACAGATGGTGGGAAACGAAGTTCCGGTATTTTGGAAAGACTCCAAAGACCCGTTGGACATAATGAAAACAGGAATAGAGAGATTTAGAAAGGAAAAATATAATATAGTCCTGATAGATACTGCTGGAAGGCATAAGGATGAAGAAGGGCTAATGAAGGAGCTAGTAAGCTACTATAAGGCAGTGAAACCTGATCTCGTCCTCCTAGTTATAGATGGAACAATAGGGCAGGAGGCCTTCAATCAAGCCAAAGCTTTCGCCCAAAGCATACCTATAGGGGGAGTTATAGTAACTAAGCTGGATGGAGCCGCTAAAGGAGGAGGAGCACTATCAGCGGTTGCAGCTGCTGGCGCACCGATATACTTCATAGGTACAGGGGAGAAGCTGGAGGACTTAGAGAGATTCAATCCGGATAGCTTTGTTTCACGTCTTCTAGGCGGGGGTAACATAGTTGAGCTAGCTAAGAGAATGGAAGAAGCTTTCAAGGAATCAGCTTTACTTGAGAAGATCTCTAAGGGGAAATTCGACTTAGAGGATTACAGAGAGTACCTAAAGCAGCTTACGAAAGCCGGTCCGCTTGATAGGCTTCTAGAAATGATACCTGGATTGGGGAATAAGTTCTCTAATGTGGAGTTCGATCCCAAAGAAATGAAGAGATGGATGGCGATTATAGATTCCATGACCATGGAAGAGAGGAGAAATCCATCGATAATAAGGGGAAGTAGAATAGAGAGGATAGCCAGAGGCTCTGGAGTGACCGCAAAGGATGTAAGGCGCCTTCTCAAGTCTTATGGGCAGGCTAAGAAGATGATGGAATCAATGTCGTCTCCCGCCAAAATGAGAAGGCTAATGAGGAGGATGGGCATAAGTGAATGAATTGGACCTTATCTCGCTGATAATAGATAGGGAGGGCATGCTATGCCCGTTCTGTTTGGGTAGCATTATTGGATCCAAGCTCTTGTTTATTCCGAACTATATCAAAGGTGCAGCTATGGAGGAGATACTGAAGGGGTTAGATAGGGAAAGGGAAGAAAGTTCATGTGCGATATGTGGTAACCTTATACCAAAGAGCATAGATTCTATGATAAATGACTCCTTAAATAAGTTAAGGGAAATAGAGTTTAAATCGGTAAAAGCTGGAGTGATACTACCTCCGGCAGTAATAGAGAAAGAGGATAGAATAAGAGCCAGATATGATCCTCCTAATATGGAATCAGTTAAGCTAACTTTAATAAAGTGGCTAGATCTTGTCCTTTCCTCGAGGACTAATGCTGAAGTAAGCAACGAACCTGACGTTCTCATAATCTTTGATTTTTCCACCAAGAGAACATCTCTTAAAATTTCTCCCGTTTTCATCTATGGAAGGTACAGGAAACTAAAGCGAGGAATTTCTCAGTCCAGAAGGAAATGCCCCTATTGCGGAGGAAAAGGTTGTGAGAAATGCGGGTGGACTGGAAAAATAGCAGAGGGATCTATAGAAGGAATGATAGGTGAAATAATGAGGGATTTCTTTAAGGCCGAGGATTATATCCTGCATGGAGCTGGTAGAGAAGATGTGGATGCTAGAATGCTTGGAAGAGGACGGCCGTTTGTTATGGAAGTCATCTCCCCTAGAAAAAGAATTGTTGATCTTGATCTACTTGAAAGAGAAATTAATTCAAAGAGGAAGGGGATTATAGAGGTAAGGGAGCTTAGATTTACTAAGAGAGATGAAATAGTAAGAATAAAAGAGAGTTCACCAAATGTAAGGAAGTTATATAGAGCAATTGTTGATGTAGAAGGTGAAATTACTGAGAAAGACCTTAATATAATAAAAGAAACCCTCTCTAATGCTATAATAAGGCAAAGGACTCCCAAAAGGGTCTTATGGAGAAGAGCAGATATAGTAAGAGTAAGAAAGGTTTATGAAGTTGAAACCAGAAAGATAAGCAATACGGCCTTTGAAATGACCATTCTATGCGATGGGGGTCTCTATGTGAAGGAATTAATATCTGGTGATGATGGGAGAACTAGGCCTAGTGTCGCTGAGGTGTTAGGGAAAAAAGCTTTTTGTAGGGAACTGGATGTGTTAGAGGTATTCGGTCATTAAAAATGAGGTGAACTATATGGGAAGGAGATCATTCGGATTCCTCTATAAGTCGAGAAGCTTCCTCTCAAAGTCTCCTAGAGAAAGAGGCAGGCCATCTCCAGCTAAATATCTCAGGGAATTCAATATAGGAGATAAGGTTGTGATAGACGTAGAACCAGCTGAGAGGAGGGGCATGCCCCATAGGAGATATCAGGGAAAGGTGGGAATAGTAACAGGAAAACGAGGACATGCCTACTTAGTCGATATAAAGCTAGGAAATAAGATTAAACACTTAATAATCCTCCCAGTTCATTTAAAGAAACACAAGGATTGAGGAGGAGAGCCTTGCCAGAGAAGATTGAAGAAGGAAAGAAGCCCCTTACTCTCGCTGAAGTGAAGGCCCTTGTGTTCAGCAGATGGACCGCTCATCCGGAGATTCTTAATCTGGATCAGAAGAGACTCCTCACATATCTCTCTAAATTTACTAAAGTAAATGACCCTAAAAAGGCAAGAGATGTTGTAGATAAGCTAGTAGAGACGTTTAATTTGAAGGAAGAACATGCCATAATGTTGGTGAATATCCTTCCAAAAAGTGAGGAGGAACTTAAAGCCTATCTCTATAAAGATTATCCTCTTTTAGGTTCTTCAGATTATAAGGAAATGCTTAACTTATTGAGGACTCTTGAGGAATAGTAATAAACAACGGTGTTGCTGAGAATGTGGAAGTACGTACCAAGTAGAAGGAAGCCTCACGATAGCTGGGCCTATGTCCTATATGTAGATGAAGCTAGGAGGAGAGTTCAGCTCATAGGCGATAGGTACTTCATAATGATGGAATTTGTTCTCAAGCCAAATGCATCAGTATCACCTGCGAGCAAGGTTTACGTAGGGAAAGGACCTAGGCAGGAGGTAAGTAAGTTCCTTAGATACCTAGATTACGAGGACCTCTCCCCCTCAGCTAAGATTATGTTAGAGCCAATGGTCCTTAAGATAGTACAGGAAGGAGAACAATTCTTCGTTAATTTGTTCAATGAGAGCGCTCCTATAACCCCCAGATTGCATCAATTGGAACTTTTGCCTGGTGTTGGAAAGAAAACCCTAATGAAAATCCTAGAGGAAAGAAGATCTAGACCATTCTCTAGCTACTCTGATGTAGCAGAGAGAACTGGCTTAAAGGATCCAGCAGATCTTCTAGCGAGAAGGGTGCTAGAAGAATTAATGGGTAATGAAAAATATTACATCCTAGTCGCTCCAAAGAGGATATTAGAAGAAGAGTTCATCTAACTGATTTCATAAATTTTATACGATCTTAGTCCCCCACTTCCCCTCTAATGCCTTTTTCAAATCTCCATCATTAATGTAACCTGCTATTATAACTTCTATACCCATAGATATCAGTTTAAATGCCTGAGATAATTTTCCCTCCATTGCCCCTGTAACATCGAAGCCCTCTTTTTTAAGCCTAGGTAATTGACCCCTCCTTAGCTCCTTTATTAGATTACCTTCGTCATCTAGAACACCGGGAACATCGGTTAGGAAGACTACTCTCTTAAGTCCGAGAGGGGCTAAATATAGGGGTATTTCATCGGCAGAAAGAATGTAAATACCTGATTCTTCATCCGGTATGAGATCTCCATGGGTTAAGGGAATAAGATCGTAATCCATTAGGTGCCTCACGAAGGTGTAATTACACGAGATCTTCCCTCCTCTCCTCATGAAGATGGACCTAGCAGGAAATGGGACTACTGGAACATGCTCTTCCAACATTATCTTTGCTACGATCGAATTCAACTCGCTAACTCTGACCATAACTTCCGAAGCTCCTAGCTCAGATCCATTTCTGAGGCCATCCTGAAGGTTATACTTCATTACGGGGATGTGTCCAAAGGATCCAGCTCCATGTGCTAAGAATATTTTATCCCTTAGAAAATTGTTCAATTCCCTTGAAATACTCCTTACGACATCTTCTTTAACGGAAAATCTCCCCTCTTTCTTGTATGTTATAAGGGAGCCTCCTAACTTTACATATAACACGTAAGCAATAACTCGGTAATAATTTATAACCCTTCATCGTTCCTCTAGAGAGATGAGCGAAGAAACCCTAATAATTAGTAAAGACGTCATCTTAAGGGCTCTTTTACGTTATGAGCCAGCTCTCTCCTTAATGAAAGGTTCTACTCTTGTGATACCTGCTGAGGTAATGTCTCAGATAGAAGAAATGGCTTCTGGTGGAGATAGGTTTGGCATAGGCGCATTAACTGAAATAGTCTGGCTGAGAGACCTAGAGAGGGAAGGATACCTGAAGGGAATATTGCTGGAAGAACATAAGAACAAGGGACTTGATGCTCTTGTAGAGCTTTCAAAGAGATTAAGAGGCAAGGTAGTTACTGGAGATCGGGTAGTAACATTATCTTTGAGAGCTAGAGGGATAGATGCGATCTACATAGGACCCGAATATGGGAAGTTTCGCCTCCTAAAGTTCTTCGAGGAAAATACTATGAGTGTTCACCTTAAGGAGGGAGCTCCTCCTATGGCAAAGAAGGGTAGGCCAGGAGAATTTAGGCTAGTTAAGCTTTCTGAAAAGCCTATGGAGGAATATGAGATAAGAACAATAGCATATGAAGTACTGGAGAGAGCCAAAACAGACCCAAATGCCTTTATAGAAGTGAGGTACGGGGATGCTTACGTTATACAACTTGAGGATATCAGAATATTGATAGCGTTTCCACCGTTCTCAGATGGGATAGAGATAACTGCGGTGAGACCCCTCGTTAAGGTAACCTTAGAGGACTACGAGCTTAGTGATAGGCTGAAGAGTAGACTTAAAGAGAGAGCTGAAGGGATCCTGATAGCAGGTCCCCCAGGAGCTGGCAAAACTACATTTGCAAGCGCATTAGCTGAATTTTACAGGGAGAGAGGGAGGATAGTGAAGACCCTAGAGTCTCCTAGAGATCTACAAGTTGGTCCTGAGGTTACCCAGTATGGTCGACTTGCTGGTTCCTTCGAGAATACAGCCGATCTATTATTACTCGTTAGGCCAGATTACGTAATATTTGATGAAATGAGAAAGACGCAGGACTTCAAAATTTTTGTTGATATGAGACTGGCAGGAATAGGCATGGTAGGCGTCGTTCACTGCGGGTTTCCCATAGAGGCTATCCAGAGGTTCATAGGGAGGGTAGATCTGGGGGTCCTCCCTCATGTAGTGGACACTGTCATATTCATCAAAGATGGTAGGGTAGAGAAGGTCTATAGCCTTAAAATAACTATCAAAATGCCTGCAGGCATGAAGGATGTTACCCTAGCTAGGCCTGTAGTGCTGGTGAAGGACTTTGAAACGGATTCTGTTGAATACGAGATATACACCTTTGGGGAAGAGGTTGTCGTCATGCCTATAAAGAGTAAGGGAAGAGGCCAAGGAGCAACCGAAGAAGCTCCTATTAGATATAGGCTAAGGAAGAGAAAGCACACTATAATCCTAGATCTAGGGCCCGATATGGCTGAGACAGAAGTTACTCTCTATTCTGGAGAGAGGGAAATAGCGACATTTATGACGGACTCAAAAGGCAAGATAACACTAGCTAGAAGCAGCCCTGTTGGGAGGAGAATTATAGACGCTGTTAAATCAGATAATTTAAGGGTGGTAGCCAGAGAATAAATAAATGAAAACATATGGTCACTTACTGGCAGTGAGCTCCTCTCTATACCTTTCAGCTATGCTTTTCATTCTTTCCTCTATACCTATTTCGAGAAGAAATTCTAAAACTGAAGGTGGGACGAGTTCTCTCCATGTAGAATTACCCTCTAATATGAGTTTTCTTATTCTAGTAGCCTCATAAATGTCTCTCTTGAGATAGGGTATATTTTCCACCCTGAGGCCAACATTTTTTAGATCTCTGATCGTTTCTGGATCATTGCTGAACGCCATATCTACGCGAGGTACCCTATCCATAACTAGTTCACCCCAATCTTCTTCAGGAGTCTCTGTGTCTGGAACAGAGGAAATAATTATATCTCCTAAGGAGAAACCCTCTCTCCTAAGAGCTCTAACAAGCATTTCCATTCTCTCGTCAATGGAAAGAGGGTTCCTAGGGACACAGCAATATTGAGAGCTACCTATAGCAATGACGAGCTCATCAGCCCTACCTAAAGCATATCTAAATACGTGTAGATGCCCATAGTGGAGAGGTTGGAACCTTCCCACAACCAGAGCCCTTTTTCTCATTCATTTCACCTACCGAGGGTCAGAGAGGTGCCTTTCGGTCATGCATCCCCGGAGTAACTCATCTTCATCCCCTAAGCAGTCATTTCAGTGAAAAATTTTATGATTTCTCCTCATCATTAATCCCTAGCAATTCTGTCAGTTCTTCCACAATTTCACTCTCATCTCTATCCTCCTCAATCAGCTGGTATTTACTGTATCCCTCCTTTCTCTCATCTAATTCTGCACCTACCAGGGAGAGTGCCCTTCTCGCCGGATGCATTTCTATCTCTACGATCCCTCTTGATATGTTCTCCATTGTGGCTTCGTGGAAAACTATTGCGGAACCGTCAACCAGTTCAAAGACCACCCTCATATGTTCATGATTCTTTGGAACTCCCATTAGAACTTTCTTTACATCCCTATTCCTCACCACTAGGAAAAAGCCTTCGGTTATCCTATCTAGAAGTTTTCTGGTGGAATCGGTTAGCTGTAGCTTCTTAGCCTTTCCCATATCTATCCATCTAGCTTCCTTTGCATCATCTCCCGGTTTAAGTTTTCCTTCTACCACTTTACATAAGAAGTCCACCAGAACGTAATGATACTTTATCCTTCCAACCTCGTCCCACACCACTATTTCATCCGTATTTATTGGTCTCAAAACTTCAACTACCAAGTTAGTCTCCTCCTTAATCTCCCTCCTTACAGCCTCCTTTAACGTCTCTCCGGGCTCTACAAGGCCACCAGGTATAGCCCACAATCCCTTTCCTGGCTCATTTTTCCTCTTAACTAAGAGGATTTTATTATCTTTTATTAGGACTCCTCCAATTCCCACTAGGGGATATCTCGGGTATTCTCTATTCCCCGTCTCTCTCACCCAATGGTGATGTAAAGCTAGCTAGAACCTTAAGAGATGCGCCTATCGATGTAGCAAACTGCGGATCCTCTGGGACAATTGCATGTCCGCCAAATAGACTCAATGGCTTCATGACAGCTTTAACTACGAGATCGTGTATCATCAAACCTCCTACAAGCACGATCTCATTCTCTAAATTAACAGATCTGGCGGCAAAGAAAGCTACTGTCCCTATAACTTGGCCTACCATATTCACAAGACCTGCGGCTATATCTTCAGGCCTTACATCGTCCCCTACCTTTCCAAAGTTTGATGCTGTGACGCTAGGTTCGAGCTTTCCCACAGGCCCGCCAACTATATCTCCAACAGTGAGATCTACATTCCTAGGATCTCCCTTCTTGGCCATCTCCATCAGCGAAGTGATCGACGTCCTCCTTAGAAGGAGCCTGCCTAACCCTAAAAGAGTTCCTGCGCCAACCCCTGT
>JAVALV010000172.1:0-5370 GCA_032159055.1 Thermoproteota archaeon
CTCCAACTCTATCTGCTCTTAGTACCCTCCCAGATCTATCTATAAGTTCTATATCTCCATAAATCCACCCTCTAGGGTCACTGGTAATTGAGAAAGCTTCTCTAGGCATCCCCAGTATCAATTCCATAAGTACGATTCTGGCATCGGTTTCCCTCTGATCCTCCGGAAAGAGTGTACCTTTGAGTTTCTCGACTTTATGAACATAGTAGAAGTCCCTTTTAGTCATCGTAAGTCCATTTTCTAGATGATCTAATGCTCTACTTAATCCATATAGAACCCCTGCTAGGGTCTTAAGGCTCTTAACCCTAGAGCCCTTAATCTTACTGTACACCTTAGGATCGAAGATATACCCTATTCCCTCATCAAATTCTATATTCTTCTGGCTGTTAGGAGGATACTCTATCTCGGGGAACTCTCCTCTTTTTATCCTCTCAGCTACCTGCTTGGCCAGCTCAAGAGCTCTCTCCTTTACGTTCCTCTCCTCCATCTTCTTCACCTATATTAATACTCAATTTATTAAGTAAAGCTTCAATAGGAGGCCTCTCACCTAGCATATCATCAAGGGTATCTGCTATTATCTGGTAGTACATCTTAAATAGCTCATACCTCCTTCTCAGTATCTCTTTTCTTCTTTTTCTACTTAAGAATATTCTAAGGTCTCTTGCACAAGTTCTTAGTCCTAATTCTATCTCCTTTGCGACCTCAGGCACGTTAGCTATGAATTCCTTACCAACAGTCTTAAAGGGAACTTTCGTCGATACTATATGGACAAAAAATACAACCGGCTCATCTTCTGGATTTTTTATACCATAATTACTCCAATCGATCTTCTTAATTATCTGATAAGAGACATCGCTTGAGACATCATAAAGGAGGGGAATTCTATTTGCATATCTATAAAGCTGTATATCTCCTGCTGGTTTTATCTGTCCTCCATATGCAATAGCCGTCTCCACAATGAACGGGTGGGCCCCATAAACTGATGGAGGCCTCTGGATAGCTTTTACAAACTCAGGTTGGAGCTCCTTCTTTATTCCGGATTCAAATAACTCTGCTCCTAGAGGAGAAAGTACACTGGGATCTGGAGGTAGAAACCTATCATATCTCTTAAGAGCATGAAACAGAGAAGAAATTTCCTGCTTAGTCAGCTTAGATGGCTTCTTATTTGGAGGTAAATTTGCAAGTTTAAGTACGTCAACTGCTGTTTTATCTCCTACCCTCTGGAAGTGTCTAACTAAGAAAGACTTAAGGGTCCTAGCTTTAGTAGCTTGCAGTAACCTTTGAAGTAACTCTAAATCAACGCCTTTCGGGTGATAAAGCGCCTCCTTTGGGGGTGGTGGCATCCTATCCGTACTTCTCGGAAATATGTAAAGAACGCCCTCTGGGTCTAAGAATGATATGCTGGCATAAGGGACGACGATAGCAGTTTGATGTAAGTAATCTACTATCTTTCTCTTAGCTCGTGGATAATTACCTTCAAAATACGACTCTACTATGGTAAAAGAAGACCTAGAGATCCCTTTTAAGACTCTCCTCTCCATGATTATGGGCTCATTTTTCTTTATATCTATCATCATCGTTATCTCATATACGGGCTCTTTTTCTCTTGCGGAAATGATCTTAAATGGTATGTTCGTAGTTATCTGACCATAAAGAAGCGCCATTGTTCCCCCTAACCCAAAAGTGCCTCTACTCTGTATAAGTCGATATTTTGAGCTAACGAATACTCTACCAAAGGCCCTTGGAATTTCATCAGGATCTAATCCAATTCCATTATCTGCGACTAGTATCTTATACCAGGGTAAGGAACCCTCAATTTTACTTCTGTACTCACTCATTAATATCTCAACTTGAGGAGGTTTCTCAGATATCTCTGCAGCATCTAGAGCGTTCTCTACAAGTTCTCTCACAATAGTATATGTGGCCCTTACCGGATTATCAAAACCAGCAAGTGACTTATTGCGGTAAAAGAAATCTGCCGCACTAATTTCCTCTAATTTAATTTCTTCGGACATATAACCACACCTTTTCCTCTATTTTTCACCTGTGACCTTTTTACGGAGATTTTCATCTACTAGAGCCTTTCGAGTCATTTCAGACATCTTCTTCTCCATAATACGGTAGGCAGTAGAGTGCATAGAGCCCTTTAAGAGGGATATAACGGCTTCCCTAGCAGCTACCATGTCATAGGCTTTACCTATTATGGATACGGTATGCCCATAGACTGATATGTGAGTATTCGTCCTTCCCTCAATATAGGATCTAGTCTTTCCCTTCTCTCCTATAAGCCTACCTCTCATCCTCTTAAGGGCGTTTTTTCTATCTCCTACAAATCTCCTTATGTCAATTATTTCTAGCATGTAGTCATCCTTTAATAGTTCAAGAGCTATCTCGGGGTTAAACCCTCTACCGATAGCTTGAATCACTGATTTTAACTTCATTGGGAGGAGAGGATCAGTAGGCGACTCGATGAATCTTATATAGACTTCTCCGCTAGAGCTATCTACAGTAATCTTTGCTCCTGTCCTATTTTCCATTAAGGCCTTAACCGATCCTCTTTTACCTATTAGAACACCTATCCTGTCTCTAGGTATCCTGACCCTAATTTCCTGCAATGGTGCCATCACCTCTCAAATTTACTTCCCACTGGCAAGTTCATTAGCGATCTTATATGGATCAGGTAGATCTATCTGGTATCTCTTTTTAAAAAATGAG
Organism: Thermoproteota archaeon; assembly: GCA_032159055.1. Classification (GTDB taxonomy): domain Archaea; phylum Korarchaeota; class Korarchaeia; order Korarchaeales; family Korarchaeaceae; genus Korarchaeum. Next base: position 2,716 of record JAVALV010000172.1, read on the forward strand.
GTAATTCTTCTTATATCACTAATCAGCAGAGAAAAGGAATTTGGATGGGAAGCGATAACAGCCTGAGAAACATCAATTATCCAAGGAAGATCTTTCCAAATCATGATATTATACTCGCTGAGATCCCCATGAACTAAGTTGGCTTCCACGTACATTTTCTTAATATTCTCCAGTATATCCCCCAGATACCTGTTTGGGCTTTCTAGCTCCACATCCTTCAATAATGGGGCAGGTATACCGTTCTTTCCTATAAACTCCATCACAAGTATGTTCCCTACAACATCTATGGGTCTCGGAACTCTCACACCAAATAACTTCATTCTCTTCAAATTCCTATACTCTTTTTTGGCCCATACAAGAATAATTTTTCTTTTATCTTTTGGAATTCTAAATCTATAATCACCACCTATATATTGGGTATACCTCTTGAAATTAGCTGTATAAATCCTGTAAACTTTCACGGCAACTTCCCCTTGAGGACCCTCTCCGGCTAGGACGACCGATTCTTTACCGGAATTAATTATCCATGTTATATCAGTTAAAATTCCTTTATTAAAGAGTTTTAAGAGGGATCTCAAAGTTCCAGTATCGAAGGCAAGCTGCCTTACCTTATAATACTCACTGTCTTTCACCTTTTCTTTTATTTTATCTTTCTCCCTATTCAGAACTCTCTCTATCTTAGCCTCTATTTCATCGAACTTATTTGACAAAATTAGGGCACCCTCTAGCCTTCCTTATAAAAGGCCCAATCCCTTGGTATATAGCCTTTCTCTATCAACCAATTTACCTGCTGATGGGTATATCTTACTACAATGTCCCCTCTCTCCTTCTTAAACGGCCATATGGACACTAACACTATATCTCCCCTCTTTATCCAAGATCTTCTGCCTCTAAGCTTCCCTCTGACCCTACACACCCGGATAGCCCCATCAGCACATTCAACCCTAAAATGGCCCTTACCTAAGGGTTCCAGTACTCTACCAAAAATCTCTAACCCATCTTCAACTGGAAGAAGCTCTTCCATCTCGACATCGAGGGATCTCTCAACATCAGTTCCTTTACTCTTTCCCTTGCTTTTTTTCTTCTTTTTCTTACTCCATGGCAAGAGATCACCCTTCAAATCTTAGGTATTGGTGTTTCAGCACCGCAGGCCAGGCATCGTAATATCCATGTCTTTTTCACTTTAACTATAACAGTATCAGGTCTGCCGCAATGGGGACATACGACATAGGTTCTTATGAATCTATCTATCCTATTCTCCACTTGTCTTGGATCTATCCTCCTACTTAGGATCAATTTTTTTGCGTCCTCCGTTAGGAAATATGGAGATCCGAGTTCCTTCGATAAATATCTAGCAAGCAGCTTAGGGTCTCTATTTAGAACATTCGTTATTTCTCTGAAGTTGGCTATATGGGTCTGCTTGCCCTCTATTATTATCACAGGCTTTGGAGGCATGAATCTTTCTCTACTCGCTACTACAGAGGGCAAAAGCTTCCTCGCTTCCCTTAACATATTTAGATATTCTTCCTTTGTCGACATAGCATAATCACCTTCCAATATACACGTACTTGCCGTCTTTCTCATATATTAAACCTGAACTTCTCAATTCTACTATCTTTCTAGATACATCATTTGGATCTGACTTTAATAGATCGGATATCTCATCCAAACTGAGGGGTCCTAAGTCCTTTAATAGCCTAATAATCGTTGCATTGGTTGTATAAATGTCAGGTTTCTTCATTGGGGGTGATATATGCCTTAGGGTCCTCCTAAGTATCTCCAACTCTCTCAACAATATCAAATTTGGATCTTTCACTTTATTAACCAATATAGGATATAGATAAATCGTATCTCTCCAACTCCTTATCCTTCCTATTATATCCACTATGCTACCTACCTCATACGGTTTATTGGTATCTGGATCTGTAATTCTAGATATATCCTCTTCCCAAGCTTTTATCTGTATGCTTCCAGTACCATCATGGATCTCTAGTCTAGCAAAGGTTCTATCATTATTCTCCCAAGAATCAATAACAATTCCCATTATCCTAACCTTAGAAACACTTCCCCAAGGTAGCCTAAAGTATCTAACCTGATTTACGGCTATTTCTTCAAAGTTTCCCTCATCTAGCTCCCTTATCCTGACCTTATGACCCGGCTCCGATATGTTCCCCGATCTATACATCTAGTGTAATCTACCGTTAATCCTTATATATGGATCTGGCCCTATCGATATAGGTTTGGGCCCGTGGCTCAGACTGGATAGAGCGCCCGCCTTATATGGCGGCTCCCGCTACAAGACCGCCAGAGGAAAAGCGGGAGGCCGGGGGTTCAAGTCCCCCCGGGCCCATCGCGGCCTAATTTAATTTTCAAAAAACTCTTTCTTAGTATCTCATACCATGCATATAGGAATATCGAAAGAATTAGGAGACCAAAGACTACCCTCAGCAACGCTATGAATAATCCCCTACCGCTTATAGTCAGAAGTATTAGTTTCACAAAAGCGAGAGACAAAATAATGAGAAACCAGCCAGATATAATACCATATAGTGCAAGCAGTATTCCCTTATCCATTCAATCACCTAGGCGTTAATAGGAAGAACGTTAGGCAAGATAGTATTCCAGATATCAATGAGATAAGGTATGTATCTCTTA
>JAVALV010000173.1:0-2985 GCA_032159055.1 Thermoproteota archaeon
ATGACATCATAACCAGTTACCTCCTTGAGCCTAGATACAGTCATTCCCTCAATTCTTTCTGAGACCTTGATAGATACGTAATGAGGAGATCCTCCTCTAAATCTAGGGGATTCTTGCTTCAAATTTTTCAAATCCCATATCCTCCTCAGCATTTCAACAATGAGTATCGCAGCCCTGCCATCACCAAAGGGATTAGGTAGCTTCTCTAGCTTTCTCTTTAATCCATCCCTATATAGGAAGTCCCTCACGGTCGAGACTATCGCAGATGGATTAGTACCTGCAATACTACCGAATCCCATTTCCACTAGCTCAGGCCTTTCAGTATTATCCCTAAGTATTACACAGGGTTTCTTTAATGTAACTGCCTCTTCTTGGACCCCTCCCGAATCTGTAGCTACTACCTCTGAAGATGAGAGGAGCTTTAGGAATTCTATGTATCCTAAAGGCTCCGTGATAACTAAGTGCTCCATCGATTTAAGCTTATCAAGTAGATTAAACTCCTTAAGTCTCTTAAGGGTTCTGGGATGGATTGGCCAAACTATAGTTAACTCGCTCAGCTCCTCTAAGGCTTTCACTATTCCCAACATTCTGTGTTCATAATCAGCGTTTTCTCTACGATGCACAGTTACTGTCATGACAGGTTCATTTTCATCTATCCCCAGATCCCTGATGATAGGAGATTTCTGTATAGCTCCCATCATCTTCTTGACCGCATCAACTATGGTATTGCCACTAAGCACAATTCTTAGAGGGGGATAACCCTCCTCAGCTAAGTTTGAGAATGATCTGACAGTAGGGGAAAAATTGAGGGAAGCTAAGTGGTCAGCGATCCTTCTGTTAATCTCTTCTGGCATAGTAAAATCATAACTCCTTAATCCTGACTCTATATGTATGAATGGTACATCGAGCTTTGATGATGCTATAGCTGTCCCTAAGACGGAATTAGTGTCTCCAACTGCCATTGTTGCTTCAGGCTCATAATTCTTAATGACCTTCCCGATCTCCCTTATAATGCTGGATGTTTGTACAACTTGGCTTCCTGATCCAATGCCTAGATTAATATCTGGTTCTCTAATGCCAAGCTCGGAGAAGAATATATCACTCATTTCCCAATCGTAATGCTGCCCTGTATGAATTAAGAGCAAATCTGTATCTTTAATTCGAGCTAGAGCTTCATATACAGGAGCTATTTTTATGATCTCCGGTCTAGTACCTACAGATATTAGAAGCCTCATGTTCCTTTCGCTTATTAATGAATGCAATCATTTTTAATAAACGGAGGTGAACCTATCGGGCATTCAAAAAGGTGACCTGCATGCTCAAGCCCGAGAAGGTAGTCCGATTCTATGCATACACGACTAAACCGCACGTAGATAGTATGGCCAAGACTCTAATGGAGTTTGATGATGTTCACGTAGAACCTCCCGAGGGACTACCTGGTGTAAAGCCACCAGAGGGGATTGAAACACCTGAGCTGGAGGCTTATGAAAATATAGTAAGGGCTCTAGAGAGAGCAAGTTCCTTAACGGGCATTCCCATCGAGGAAATTTTAGCTGAGGTACGGTCAAAAAGAGCATCTCCAAGTGAGGATTATAAGAAGGTTATATCAGAACTCGATGATCTTGTAGGAAAATATCTCTCCATTAAAAAGGAGATAGAGCTGGCTAAGAAGGCTAAGTCCATGCTAAAAGAAAGAACTCGCAGATTTAATGAACTAGAGTCTAAACTTTCTGATTTAGAAATGAAAATTAGGGAATATTATGCTGCCGCCCTTGAAGTGACGGAAGAAAACCCAGCCAAGCTTAGATTAGGAAGAATCCTGCTTGAAGTAGATAGGGGTCTTCTTAGGGTATCGTCCCTAGTTAACGCTTCACTAGATACCTCTATGTCAATAGATGATGTTAATGAGATAATAAAGAACGCTCTTGAGCTATTAAATGAGATAAAAGCTAAAGTACATGGAATAGAAGAGGATATACCTGATAGAGAGAAATTGGAGGAAATTAAACTTGGTATAGAGGATCTTATAGAGGCCTTAGAGGGTATTAGAAAAGACATATATGAGTACATGACGAAAAGGGACAAATTGTCTGAGCTAAAAGCAGTGGAGAGCATGTGGAGCAAGATGCGGGATTCAATGAAGAAGGTTCCAGAGCTGACTCCATTGCTAGCAGAAAGAGAACCAGCAATAGCTAAAATTACACAGCAAATAGCTCAATTAGAGGATCATGTAAAAGAGTCAGAGAACAGTATAAGAGAAGCCTTGGTCTCTGCTAAGAAAATTGCTGCAAACGTCAGAGAATCATTCATAGAATTGAGAGACACTCTACTTTCTATGAGAGAAGTATCGGCCGGAGAAGCTGAACAGAGAGTTTCTGAGTTAATAGAAAATGCTAAGCCATTAATAGCTGAAAGAGGCAAGCTTAGCGAGGAAATTGAGAAGTTAAAGAGCCTAAGTAAGAAGGAAGAGGTCTTGAAATTGAAAGACGGGCTGAAAAAATCTCTCGTCGATATAAAGAGTAAAATGCATGCTCTTGCTTCGTTGGCGTTAGAGCTTAAACCAGAGGCCCTAATTCAAAAGCTTAGAACTATGACCTACGTAGGAGAGGAAATAGCAGTTATATCGGGATGGGTTCCTCAAAAGAAGAGAAATGAGCTGGATAAGTCCTTAAAGGACAATCTAGGGAGATATATTGCTGTGGAATTCGAGGAGGTTAAGGAAGATAAAGCTCCCTCCAAGATCAAGATGCCTAATATAATGAAACCTATCACACTGCTGACTCATAAACTGTATGGTATGCCATCCATTTTTGAGCTAGATCCCACGATCCTAACTGCAGTATTCTTCCCCTTAATGTTTGGTATGATGTTTGGTGACATGGGGCACGGTTTATCAACACTTCTACTGGGTGTCTACCTCTATAAGAAGTTCAGAGGAAGCATGAAAGATCTAGGGGGTTTACTAATTTACTCAGGAATTGCATC
>JAVALV010000174.1:0-3311 GCA_032159055.1 Thermoproteota archaeon
TGGATCGCCAAGAAAATGTATAGACCGAGATAAGGATAAAAAGAATTACACACTTTTCTCCTTCTTTGCTAAGGAATTTATTTCTTCCATTACCTCTTCATCGGTCTTTCCTGTTACGTCTATGCCAAGACTCAGGGCTAACTGCCTTATCTCGCTACTCTTCTTAAGTTCCTTCTCTTTTTCCCTCTCTTTATCCTCTTTGCTAGCAGTTATACCACTGCTAGCTCTCCTAAACTCATTTATAGCCTCACCCATGGATCTAGCTAGCTCAGGAAGCTTTCTAGGTCCGAAGAGAAGGAGAGCTATCAGGATTATCAGCAGAAGCTCTGACCATCCGATTGGTCCAAACTGCATGAGCTTAAGGGAAACTTGAGCCACGGCAGATAGCAATACATCACCCGCTTAGACTTGCCATGACAACAATATATATCTATTTCTTAACATACTTCACTTTCACCTCAGAGATCTCCTATGGGGCACAGTAATATTTTTGGTATGGGGGGCTAGGGTGCATTATGCGGCTTATCCTTCTGGGACTGGGGGCAGTTGGTAGGGCCTTTCTGAAGCAACTGGAGATAGGGAGGAGAGATCTTTACGAAAATTACGGGATAAACCCATCTATCGTAGCAGTGGCCGATTCTAAAACCGCGGCATATAATTCTGAGGGTCTAGATATAGCTGATCTAGTTAGATATAAGGAAGAGAAAGGATCCCTTAAAGGATATCCATATGAAATCAATGCAAATTCCCTATATCTGGTGAGGGAGGTCGATGCCGAGGTTCTAGTAGATGCGACCCCTTCTAATTTGATGACAGGAGAGCCTAGCTTATCCTACTTAAAAGCTGCTCTTCTATCAGGAAAACATGTGATAACATCAAATAAAGGTCCATTAGCACTAGAGATGCCGGCTCTCACCGAAATGTTCCAAAATAGAGGACTTAAACTTCTCTTTAGTGGGGCAGTAGGCGGTGGAACTCCTTTCCTAAGATTTGTAAGGAAATGTCTATCAGGAGAGAGGATAATCTCAATAAGGGGGGTAATAAACGGAACTTCTAATTATATACTCAGTAGGATGGAGGAAGGTTTATCCTTTGAGGCTGCTCTGGATGAAGCGAAAAGACTTGGATATGCGGAGGCAGACCCGAGAGCTGATATAGATGGATGGGATTCAGCAGCCAAGCTTGTTATACTATCCAATTGGGCTATGGATCTAGAGGTCACTATAAATGATGTGAAGGTAACAGGCATCAGAGATGTGAAGATCTCTAAAGAAATGCTCTTTGAGGGAAAAACGATGAGGTTAATAGCTTCTGCTGACGATTCGGGGCTAAAGGTTCAACCGGAGGAGATAGATCGGAGCGATCCCTTGGCAGTTCCTAATGCTTTAAATGCGATATCTTTTGTAGCTGAGATATCTGGGAGGCATACTTTAATTGGAAAAGGAGCTGGAGGGAGAGAAACAGCAGCAGCCCTTATAAGGGATCTTGTGGAGCTGAAGACGTATCTGGGAGGAGGGGGACCTTGCTAGTCATGAAGTTTGGCGGATCCATTCTCAAGGACTCCTCAGACTTTTTGGAAATATCTAGTTATTTAAAGGAGAAGATGAGCGAAGAGAGAATTGTGGTAGTGATATCAGCTATGAAAGGAGTTACAGATGACCTCCTAATGCTTGGAAGATTTGCTGCTAGTGGAAAGGAAAAGGAGGTAGTAAGGGTTCTGAGCAGGATGGGAGATAAGCACTTAAGCATATGTAAGGAACTAGATCTAAGTTGCGATAACGTAAAAGAGGAGCTCAAAAGACTCGAGAAGATTGTATTAGGGATCACGTATATAGGAGAGGTCACTCCTAGAGTTATGGATCTCCTCTCCTCACTAGGTGAGAACCTCTCCGGAAAGATTCTTACAGAATTATTAATTAGGAGTGGAGTCGAGGCTAGATTCTTCACAGGCGGGGAAGCAGGTATAACAACAGATGATTCGTATGGCGAGGCAAACCCCCTGCTAAAAGCCACTAGAACCTATGTTAGGAGAAAGCTAATTCCAATTATAGGTTCTGTGCTACCAGTGGTTGCTGGATTCTCTGGAATATCACAGGAGGGAAAGATAACCACATTAGGTAGAGGAGGGAGCGATCTCACTGCAGTTCTCCTCGGTTCATCTCTAGAATCTAGGGAGGTATGGCTATGGACGGACGTAGATGGATTGATGACTGCAGATCCTAACATCGTGAAAGATGCTAAAGTGATAAAACAGGCATCGTATCAAGAAGCAATAGAGTTAGCCCATTTTGGTGCTAAGAAGATGCATCCCCGCTTCTTAGAACCTGCAATAATTACAAACACTCCTATAAGGATAAGGAACTTTCACAAAAGAGAATGCCAAGGCACATTAATCTCGAGAAGAAGCGTGATTAAGGAGAATATAGTCAAAGCTGTTGGTTTGATGAAAGGGATATCCATCCTAACTGTTAGAGGAGTGGGCATGGTCGGAAGACCCGGTACTTCCGCCAAGCTTTTCTCCCTTTTAGGTGAAAATATGGTGAACATCCTCATGATATCTCAAAGCGTATCAGAATCGGACATATCCTTAGTTCTCAGTGAAGAGAAAGTGGATAAAGCCAAAGCCTTAATAGAGACGAAGCTACTTGGTCCTGTCTTCAGAGAAGTTCTGCTTGATAGGAAGTGCGCTGCTATAGCAGCCATCGGTTCAGGAATGAGGGGAACACCCGGCGTGGCAGCTAGGATATTTAAAGCGGTTTCATCAAAGGGAATAAATATCAAGATGATATCCCAAGGATCCTCAGAAACTAACATATCATTTGTAGTTGATGAGAAGGATGGAGAAGAAGCAGTTAGATCGATCCATGAGGAATTTGATCTAGGAAGGGACCAGCTTGAGGATCATTGCTAATCATCAAAATCAAATCAAAACTTATATTTGGGTTGGTCGAACTAAGGATTAGCCCCGGTAGCTCAGTCGGCAGAGCGGCCGCCTTGTAAGCGGCAGGTCGGGGGTTCGAGACCCCCCCGGGGCTCATTATAGCTCCTTCAAAGAAGGAATAAGTAGATCCTTAATAGCTCCTTTAGCCCCAGCTATTATGGAGAAAGATCTTTCTAGGTCCCTTACATCTAAATGATTTACGTAGACGGAACCACCTGCCTCCTTAACCAGAAGAAGGCCCGCTGCCAGATCCACAATCCTCAAATTATTTCTTAAATCGATTAGAGCATCTATTCGACCACTTGCAACATATGCGAGGCCTAGAGCTACGGATCCTAGGTCTCTTCTAGCTATATGCCCGAATGTAATC
>JAVALV010000175.1:0-6918 GCA_032159055.1 Thermoproteota archaeon
TAAAGGCGGGATTGATAAGGCTCATCACACTTTGGCCATTTTATGATAAACTCATTGAAGAAACTGCTTCCCAAGTTAAGGCCTTCGTGGTTCCTGAGATGAACATGGGTAAAATAGTTAGGGAAGTTGAAAGGGCATCGAGAGGTCAGGCCAAGGTAATATCTGTACCTAAAGTAGGTGGTGTTCTCCACCATCCGGATGATATTTTAAATGCCATAAAAATGGCTGAGAGGTGATTTTATGCTATCTGATTCAGATTTTGAGCATATACTAGCTAAAAAATATATGAGAACCGAGATAATGCCTCATGCTTTTTGTCCGGGATGCGGGCTTGGAATAATCGAGAGGATCATCCTTATGGCATTTGAGGAGTTAGGACGAGAGGAGTGGGAGAAAACTGCTTTTGTCTCCGGAATAGGGTGCTCTGGATGGACTCCCCTCTACTTCAGAAGGGATGCAGCTCATACATTGCATGGTAGGGCCTTAGCTTTTGCTACGGCACTTAAAGTATCGAGACCCGACTTAAACGTAATCGTTATAATGGGAGATGGAGACAGCATGGGAATTGGAGGTAACCATTTAATTCATGCGGCAAGAAGGAATATTGATCTCACAGCGATAATAGCGACAAACATGTTATATTCTCTGACAGGAGGGCAAATGGCTCCAACGACCCCGGAGGGAGCTAGGACTCAGACTACACCTTATGGAAATATAGAACCGAATTTCAATCTAATGGAACTTCTTAAGGCAGCTGGAGCAACTTATTTAGCTAAATGGACAACATATCATTTTATTCAAGCTAAGAATAGCATAAAGAAGGCCATAAAGCATAAGGGATTCTCAGCCGTAGAGATAGTTTTTCAATGTCCAACTTTTGCTGGGAGATACATCCTGAATAAGCCCGATCCTAGGGACATGATGCAGTGGTTTAAGGAGAATTCCATACCCCTAAGCTTAGCTAAGAATAAGAGTCCAGAGGAACTGAAAGGGAAGATAATTGTCGGTGAATATCTTCAGAGAACAGATAGAAAAGAGTACACTGAAAGGCTCAAGGAATTAGAGGCAAGAGCTAGGAGGTGATTGATATGGCTTCTCCAGTTAAGGTGCAGCAGATAGTAGTCAGCGATAAGTTATGCAAGGGATGTTATCTCTGCATATGGGCATGTCCTTGGGATGTATTCGAAGTAAGTGAGGAGAGGAATTGGAGAGGGGTTAAGAAACCAGTAGCAGCGAGGATAGAGCAGTGCAGAGCATGCAGATTATGTGAGTGGTACTGCCCAGACTTCGCTTTACAGATAATAGTTAATGAGAAGGAGGAGGAAGAGGTTAGGGAAGTTGAGAAGAAGTATGAGAGACCGTGGTTTGATAGATTGAGGAAGAGAGACGAAATAGTTAGTAAGGGGGTGTGGTGGCTTGAGGATTGAAGTAATGCTGTCTGGATTTGGAGGGCAAGGTGTCGTGCTATCTGGTGCCGTTTTATCCCAGGCATCTGTGCTAAGCAGCTACTATGCTGCTGCTACATATACCTACGGACCTGAAGCAAGACTAGGATCAACTAGATCAGAGGTAGTGATATCTGATGAGGAAATAGATTATCCTAAAGTGATAAGTCCGGATTACTGGATAGCTTTGAATCAGATGTCTCTAAATACCTTCTCCAAGAGATATCCCCTCAACAAGACCGTAATCTTAGCTGATTCTTCAATGATAAAATATTTCGATCCTATCGAGGGAAAGGTTAAAGCTATCCACAAAATTCCAGCTACCGATGAAGCAGAGAAATTAGGAAACAGATTAGTTGCTAATATGCTCATGTTAGGAGTATTCGTTACAGTAACCGGTATGATCCCGATAGATAACCTGAAAAAAGCAATAAGAATGATGGTAAAACCTCAATTCATAGAACTTAACTTGAAGGCCGTGGATAGGGGAAAGGAGATAGGTGAGTCTATCTTAAAGGGAGTAAAGGTTTAAGCTCACCTCCGCCCCTTTCTCCTAGAGGACCATGATGAGCATTCGGCAAGAGGGCAGATATGGCCCAGAAGAGGGTCAGCTGAGTCCTCTGGGAGGATGATTTATTGCTCCCGATTAAGGATGAGAATCCAAGTCCAATAACCCCATGGATTAATTACATGCTCATACTTACTAACACTATAGTTTTCCTCTTGGAGGTGCTGAGTGGACCGGAAGGATTTCAGCAGATAATAATGAATTACGGTTTCATACCTTCCTTAGTTTTGGAAGATCCTTCCTCTAACCTCTATAGAATGTTAACGTCTATGTTCCTTCATGGTGGGTGGCTGCATCTCCTTGGGAATATGTTGTATCTCTATATATTTGGTGATAATATAGAAGCTGCATTCGGTCATATCAAGTACTTGTTCTTTTATCTCATATCTGGAACAGCAGCTAATCTCATGCATATGTTTATTCTCCCTGTATTTGGTATACCCATGAATATCCCATCTATTGGAGCTTCTGGAGCTATTAGTGGCGTCTTAGGGGCTTATTTTGTATTTTATCCTAGGGCTAGGATCATGACAGCTTTAATGATATGGTACTTCATAACGGTAGAGCCAATACCTGCCAAATATTACATACTATTCTGGTTTATATGGCAGTTGATACCGGGACTACTAGCGGGAGAGTCTACGGGTATTGCATATTGGGCTCATATAGGGGGTTTCTTAACGGGCTTGATAATAGCATATCCCTATAGGCATAGGGTCCGCTACCTCAGGAGACTTTGGATGATGAGGGATTACTACCATGGAAATACATGGTGATGCAAGAGATCTGGCAGAAGTAATGAGGATAGCTTATGAAAGAGGAATAACTACTGGTGCAGGTGGAAATGCAAGTCTAAACGTTGGATATGGCATTCTCATAACTCCCTCAGGCAAGTTTAAGGGAAGGCTAAAGGAGGATGATATCATACTAATCAACGAGAAGGGAAATGTTATAAGAGGAAAGGGAAAGCCAAGCTCTGAGTGGAAGATGCATGTTTTGCTCTATAAAAGGAGGAAAGATATAAGAGCTGTCTTACATTGCCATCCTCCTATTGTAACAGGCCTAACCAATGCGGGTATAGTTCCACCCCCTGCCGAACTCAGCAAGATTAATGCATGGACAGAGGAAAGCTATTTATTACTAGGCTCAGAGGTTAGGGTTATAGATAGAAGGCCTTTTGGTACATTAGAACTAGCTAACTCTGTTTCGAATGCATTAGCCGACGGGGCTTCTAATGCAGTTGTTATAAAAGGCCATGGTGCTGTAGTTGTAGGCTCAGATCCATGGTCCGCCCTCTCTGCCATGGATTCCTTAGTTGAGCTTTACACCATCAATTTTCTCATGTGGCTTTCAGAGAAGCTCTCCCAATGATCCATGGTCTTCCAATACCTACATAAGCCTTGCCCTCTGGTACCGAATCTACTTCTATCATATGCCTTCCATCTACAACCAAAGATAGGCTTGGACCCATTTCTAAGAGTTCTGTAAGTGGCATCTTGTAAATTGAGTGATCAGTTGATATTACTGCTATATTAGCTCCCTCTAAAGCCTCTCTAAGATCTTCCGTTAAATTAACCCCTAGAGATGATAGTATTTCATCGTATCTTATTGAGGGGTCATGAACGCTCTTAACCTTTATCTGAGCATTAAGCAGGGTTTTAATGAGATCATAGGTGGGGGAGAGCCTTGGATCGGCAACATCCCCTCTGAAAGCTAATCCCAAGATAGATACTACTGGATCACCTATGCCCATCCTCTCGGATCCTTCCTTCACGAGACCAGCCACGATCCTAGGCATATCCTCATTTAGCTCCCTAGCAATCCTTACTAGATTAAGATCGGTTCCGATCGAGCTTGCCTTCCATATAAGAAATTTGGGATATATGGGTATGCACAGGCCTCCAACCCCAGTCCCCGGTTTATGTAGATGGGAGTACGGTTGGCTATTAGCTGCTCGTCGGACTTCGTCGTAGTCTATCCCCATTCTCCTAGAAAGATTAGCCAGCTCGTTAGCTAGAGCTATATTCACATCCCTGTATACTCCCTCAGCCAATTTCTCAAATTCCGCTACTATATCGCTTGATACCTTTAATACTCCCTTTCTAGCAATGAAAGAGTAAAGAGTTGCTGCTACATTTGTGCTTCTCTCATCTATACCACCTACTATCTTAGGGTACGATTCCACTATATCCCTCAAGGCCCTTCCTTCGGATATCCTCTCGGGACTATAGGCCAAACCAAAATCCTTTCCAGCTTTCAGCCCACTGCTCTCTAATAATGGCTTGAGAATGCTTCTTGTTGTACCTGGAGGAACACTGCTCTCTAGTATAACTAGATCTCCTCTCTTAAGTCCCATCGCTATGGAATTAGCTGCAGATTCCACTGCGCTCAGATCGGGCTCTCCATTTCCTCTCAATAGGGTTGGTACTGCTATTATCTTAACATCCGATTCTCTCGATGCCTTAATTCCATCGGTAGTAGCGGTTAACCTCCCATTCCTCTTGGCCACTTTGAATACATCCTCTAAGCAGGGCTCATTTATTGGAGATTTTCCTTCCATGAGATTCCTTACTTTTCCTTCATCTATATCGACCCCTATCCCTTTAGCACCAGCTAGTAACCATGCTGCTAAAATAGAGGAGCCGACAAACCCCAATCCATAGACTGATACCGCTATCTCTCCTTTACGGAACAGCCTCCTTATTTCCTTCTCGTTCATGAATATGAGATCCATCTCCAATCTAAAGTTGAAATTATTTATTTACTTTAAAGTGATAAACATGGTGAGACAAATGAGGAGAGTAGCTACAGGCATACCCGGTATGGACGAGCTCCTTAATGGAGGGATACCAGAAAGAAATGTTGTTTTACTTTCAGGAGGACCAGGAACTGGCAAAACAATATTTGGGCTGCAATTTCTCTATAATGGGCTAAAAAATGGAGAGAGTGGAGTTTATATAGCTTTAGAAGAGCATCCGGTCCAAGTTAGGATAAATATGTCCACTTTCGGCTGGGATCCTAAACCCTATGAGGAGCAAGGTAAGTTAGCAATAGTAGATGCCTATACTGGAGGAATAGGAGGAGCTGCTAAGAGAGAGAAGTATGTAGTAACAGACCCAGAGGATGTACATAGCCTAATCGATGAGATGAAGAGAGCAATAAGCGATACCAGTGCTGCCAGAGTTGTTGTCGATTCTGTTACTACTCTCTACCTGACGAAGCCCGTTGTCGCTAGAAAAACAGTTTTGCTCTTGAAAAAAGTGCTCTCTGGTGTCGGAACGACTTCCATCTTAATAAGTCAGGTAGGAGTTACAGAAAGAGGATTTGGGGGCCCTGGAGTAGAGCATGCCGCTGATGGGATCATAAGGCTAGATCTAGATGAGTGGGATGGAGAACTTACTAGGAGCCTGATAATCTGGAAGATGAGAGGAACGGCACACTCTATGAAGAGGCATCCTTTTGAGATTACGAACAATGGAATAGTGATACATCCTGATAAAGTAGTTAAAAGGAGGAGCATTATTTTAGAGGAGTGATCTGATGTTACAGAGGTGATCGCTGATAGAGTCCTTGAAAGATCGCATAAAATCATCACTGGATCAGTACGTAGATAGAGCCAGAATTGCTATTAATGACCTCTTAGATAAAGAATTCAATACGCCTTTCTATCATCCTTTAAAGGAATTCTTGAAAGGGGGGAAGAAGGTCAGGCCAGCATTACTGCTCCTTACCTATGATGCATGCAAGGGTAGAGCTGAGGATCCTGGTCCCGCTGCAGCTGCAATTGAGCTGATACACACAGCTTCATTAATACATGATGACCTAATCGATAGGAGTTACTTAAGGAGAGGGAAAAACTCCTTTCATGTGAAATATGGTTTTGAGATGTCCATTCTCGTTGCCGATTTTATACTTTCTCTGGTTTTAGATATAGCCAACAGATACGGTAGCAAGAGGGTAGGGGAAATACTTGCAAACACTTCAAAGAGTATGTCTGTAGGAGAGATGATGGAAGTCCAAGTTTTAAAGGAGGGTAGGCCTTTATCCCTTGATAGGTACCTAGAGATCTTAAAACTTAAAACAGCGGTCTTATTTGAAGCTGCATCCTCATTAGGCGCTGTAATAGCCGGTAGGCCAGATTTAGAGAAGGATTTAGGTCTATATGGTCTCTATTTAGGTGTTGCATATCAGATAAAGGATGATCTACTAGATTGGGGGAATAGAGGAGAATTAACGTCCCTTCTCGAGGGCGATGAGGTACAAGGCCTTCTAGAAGGCATAGCCACTAATTTAGCAGAAGAAGCTGTTGATAAGCTAGAGGTTCTCCAAGATTCTCCTCAGAAAAGTATTCTTAGGGATATAGCGCTCTTCTCAATAAATAGAGAGGAATAGTTCATAACAGGGAAATTATTTGATAGAGGGATGGAGCTATTACAATAAGCCATGTTATTAAGGCTGTAATCAGTGATCTGCTTCTATTCATCTCAAATCCCTGCCTGCATGCGGAATATATTATACCTAGGGTCCATATGGAGATCAAGATGCTCAGTATTGATTGTTGCGATACTACCTCAATAGGTAATCCTGCTCCTCCAAAGGAAGCCTGTTGAGGAGATATGCTTATTGTCCAAGTAAGAGGGGGCATGATCAATCCTAGCCCGAAAAGTAGTAGTCCGTAGACGATGGAAGGTACGTTACTTAAGCCCATTATCATTATGGAAGAGGAATATCTGCCAGAACTTCCGAATAACTTGACTAGAATAAATAGCACGAGAGCTATTACGGCCTGAAGGATCAGACCTGAAATGAAAGATTCTAAGAACAGTATAATTGGATTTTTAATGAATAATTCCATCATTCCCCTTATTATAGTAGCAGTTTCCTCAGGCACATTTCCTCCCACGC
>JAVALV010000176.1:0-2623 GCA_032159055.1 Thermoproteota archaeon
CCTTCCTAAGCTCTTCTATGTCCTGCTTGGTGGCCGTGCTAAGAGCCTTCAGCTCCTTCCTAAGCTCTTCTATGTCCTGCTTGGTGGCCACGTCCCTCAACACGGCATTTATTATGGCCAATCTGATATCAGGCTCTGATACCAGCAATTCAGCTAACCTCTTCCTAGCTGAGATGTCCTTCTCAAATAAGTTAACTACTTCCTCGGCTGTCAAACTCACAAGTATTTAAGGAAGCAGGAGATATAAGGATTGCTACGAGTATGAAGGTAATGAAATAGTTCGATGTACTCCACATTAACTAAGCTATCAAGCGGAAAATAAAGAAAATGGCTCGATTCAAGAGCCTAATTCCTTTCTCCATGGGAGGGACTATTAGGATGTTTCAGCTAATTCCCCAGCTGAAGGTGCTAGAAGTATGCTGTAAATCTTTTTTATTTTATGAGTTCCTAGGAACCACGTTTGAGAGGTGTAGAAATGTCGGGTCTCTTAGGTCTATCTTTGGAGAGTATAACTATTAATGCGGGTGCATTACCATCCTCAAGCTTAGAGCTCATAGATATGATCCTGTCGGAAAAGGCGACAGGCCCTTTAGCTGACATAATAATTAACAGATATGCGAGAGGCTACGAGGACGTAGAGCTCGACAGAGAACTGGTGAAGGAGGTCAGATCCATATTAGATAATTCCTTCTCAAATGCCGACAGATTAGTGAAGACTGCCTGTGCCAATATAGAGGAGAATAAAGGGCATTGCTATATTGCCAGAAATCGAGAGGATGTGAGGAGGATCGTGGGGGATATAGTCGGAGAGGGTAAGACTGTAATAGAGTCACTCAACTGGGTGGTGGAGGAGACAGGCGTAGGTGAATCATTAGCAGCTAGTAACAATGTTTGGAATGCGGCCCTTCCAATTATCGTAGCTGACCTCTTAAACGGGAGAGTATCGGTGTCATCGCTCTCGAAGGCTTTAGAGGAGATGGGTGTTAATGTTAGGGGAGATCTCGTGAGCTCAGTCACATCCTTCTACAGGGAGAAGCTCTATAGAGCTGATGTTGGGATAACAGGCGTTGCCGCTTTGGCATCGGATCCCGGAGCTCTGGCTTTTCTCTCTGAAAGTGGAATAGATCGCCTGACGACGATGACCCCTGAGGTTCACATAGCTCTCGTTGGAATAGATCAGGTGGTAGAGAGTTATTCCGATGCCTTTAAGGTATCTAACTTCCTAATGAAAGCTAATAAAGGATATTATTCCTTCTTTGGTGTAATAGGAGGTCCCAGTAAGACAGGCGATATAGAGAAGAGGGTCACATACGGCGCACACGGCCCTAGGGAACTCCACGTTATCATATTAGATGATGGGAGATCCGATGCCCTATCCGATAACGTATTAAGGGAAGGTCTCTCCTGCCTCATGCCATCTAAGCTCCCATTTAGGGAGATATGGCCCATATGGAAGAGAATTATCGGGCTAGGTTCTGTAGAACCTGTTAGGCTTCCAAAGAGCTGCCCACTATCTGAGCAGGGATCATTTAAGGGATAAAAAGTTACGAGAGATAGGCTGCTTTATCTTCGCCCTTTCTTTGATTCCTTTATTATTTCATTTCATCTATTTCATTTTCATATTATTTTATTTAAGACCTTCCATGAACCTTCTCCTTATTTCCCTCAGCACTTCAGGTTGATCTATCTTCATGGGACATGCCTCCTTGCATCTACCACATAGGAGGCATGCAAATGAATGAAGGCTTGCTGTTTCTCTATCCTCCGTTATATATTCCCACATCACCCCTATACCACCAGAGTAAGCTGATTTCAGGCCAGCCCAGTAGCCCCCTACTACCCCGAAGACGGGGCATAGATACTGGCATGCTCCACACCTCAGGCAATATAGCGTTTGCTTCAGTATGGGGTCTTTAGCCGCCTCGCTCCTCCCATTGTCCAAGAAGATCACATGGAATTCTTCAGGTCCTAAATCACCACTATCTCTCTTAGTTGGACCCAGTATAGTATCCACGTAAGATGTGACCTTGTAGCCCCCATACCTGCTTATGACTTCCACGACCTTCCACGCATCCTCCATGGTTGGAACTATCTTTTCCATGCCAACGACAGCTATGTACTTCGGAGGCAGAGATATGGAGAGCCTGATGTTAGACTCGTTTTCTATGAGGAAAATGGCTCCGGAATCTGCAGCGAAGACATTAGCACCGCTTATTCCCACATTAGCATTGAAGTACTTGTCCCTCAGGAACTTCCTAACAAGGGCGACCATCCCCTCTATGTCGTCCTTATCGACCTCAGCCCCCATGAACTCCCTGAGAAACTCGGCCACCCTCTCCCTAGTCAGGTGAATCGAGGGGGAGATGAAATGCATCGGCTTGGGCCCCAAGAATTGAACCAAGAATTCACCCAGATCCGTCTCGTAAACCTCGTTTCCCCTCTCTATGAGGAACTCCCTCAGTTTGAGCTCCTCTGTTGTTATGCTCTTCGCTTTAGTTACTATCTTTCCACTGCCCACTACATCTCCAACGATCTTCCTAGCTTCATCGGCCGTTTTAGCTATATAGGAGATACCTCCACTCCTCTCAACAGAATCAGAGGCCTGTTGTACCAGATCTTCCAT
>JAVALV010000177.1:0-2798 GCA_032159055.1 Thermoproteota archaeon
GTGGCTGAGGGAGTTAAGATCGTGACGCAGAAAGGATTATTGAAGGTTCCTGTAGTCGTTAGAATGTCAGGAAACAGGGCCGAGGAGGGTAAGAAGATATTAGAAGGGCTTGGAATAAAGGCTACAGAGATGGCTGAAGAAGCAGTAGGACATGCCATAAAACTTGCCAAGTGAGGGAACTTTTTTAAATCCCTCTACTATCTGTAAAGTGGTGAGGGCCCGTAGCTCAGAATGGTAGAGCGCCCGGCTCTTAACCGGGAGGTCGAGGGTTCGAAGCCCTCCGGGCCCGCTTATTTCCATCACCCTTCTTGTGAGACTAATTGGAGAGATTGGGATGAGAAGTATCTGCTTCGCAAGAGGAGGATAGATATATTGTGGTAGCCCCGCCCGGATTCGAACCGGGGTCCCCGGGTCCAGAGCCCGGTGTGCTTGACCGCTACACTACGGGGCTTCAGCATAACATTACTTCAACGTGCTCATAAGCTTTACGGTGAACTATTTCTTAGGATAAGAAAGCCTCATATAAAAATCAGGCCTCTCTTATTAGGTAAGTTTGCTTGGAGGTTAACGTCTCATTCTCTCCTTCATAAATCTCACTTTCTCTGTTATATTGCCCCCTTCTTCTATGTGCGTACCGATTACTACTATATCAGCGCCTGCTCTCACGACCCTCTCTACCTGCTGCGGTGATCTAAGGCCTCCTCCTACGATTATCCCTAGATCGGTCTTAGACCTTATCGCATTGATAATTTCGACGGGTATGGGCTCCTCTGCACCACTGCCAGCCTCTAGGTAAATCCACCTCATACCTAATAGCTCAGCTGCTAGCGCATAGGCTAGAGCTAATTCAGGTTTCTTCCTAGGTATCGGGTTTACCCATCCTACCCACCCAGCAGCACTCCTCTGACCTGGTTCCACTATTAAGTAGGCCGTGGGTATGGTTTCTATTCTCAATTTCCTAATAGTAGGAGCTGCTAGAGCTTGAGCTTGGATAATCCAATAGGGGTTAGAGGAGTTCAAGAGGGACATGAATAATATTGCATCAGCATAGGGGGATACACCATCTACGTTGCCAGGAAAGAGTATTACAGGAAGGTTAGATCCCTCCTTTGCCCCCATTATAGTGTCATTTAAGCCAAAGGCAGCACCAACAGACCCCCCAACAAAGATGAGATTGGCTCCTCCTTCCTTCACATCAGCGGAAATGCGTTTAGCTGACTGCTTATCAAGCTTAGCTGGATCCAAGAGAATTGCAAGGAGGGCTTCCCCTTTAGATCTCTCTCTTATCTCTTTCTCTAGGCTCATCTAAAACCCCCAATTTATCCGACATCTTCCCTAGTTATAGGCTATACTATGCCCAATATCATCAGCTATTTTTAATGTTCTCGTAGATATGTCTAGGGAGAACTACTAAAGATGAAGAGGGGTAGTAGGGTCCTTGCTGTCGATGATTCTCCTTTCAAGAGAGGGAGAGATAATAGGACGTTTTTGGTAGGTTTACTGTTTAGGGATATGGTACTCGAGAAATCTGTTAGAGAGATCATCACAGTTGATGGTGGGGATTCCACAGAGGCGTTAATAAGAATGGTGAAATACCCGAAGATATGGGGAGAAGCCAAACTCGTACTAACCCATGGAACTACCTTTGGAGGGTTAAACTTGCTAGATATGCATGAATTCTTTGATAGAACTAATGTCCCCATAATGGCTGTGACATCCCGGGAGCCGACAAAGGAGATCGAAGATGCACTTAGATCTGCAGGATTATCGGACAAAATTCATGTGCTACACAAAAATCCTCCATATAGGAGCTTATCCACGCCAAAGGGAACGTGTTACTATTCTGCTCTAGGTATAAGTGAAGAAGATATCTCTTATTTCCTTACCCGCTTTTCTCTTGAATCAAAAATGCCTGAACAACTTAGAATCGTTGATATAGTGGCTAGATTACTAGAGGGCTTGACGACCTAAACTATTTATTAGGAATAATGCACGATCCTAGGAAGTTAAGGAGGGATCTTAGTGAGAATGGAAGAGCCCAAACTTAAGGAAAAACATTGGTCGCCGGAAATGGAGGCTTATGTACAGGAAGCTTGGGAGAAGGAAGAGGTCTATAGGTTTGATCCAAATTCAAGCAAGCCTATCTTCTCAATAGACACTCCTCCTCCATATGCAAGCGGTAAATGGCATATAGCTGCAGCTATTCACTATTCACAAATAGATATGATAGCCAGAGCCCAAAGAATGAAGGGCTATGAAGTCTACTTTCCATTTGGAGTTGATAGGAATGGACTTCCCGTTGAAGTAGAAACGGAGAAGAGGCATAACATCAAGATGTTCGAATACCCGAGGGAAGATTTCTTGAAACTGTGCAAGGAGTTCCTAGACGAAGCCGAGAAGGACATCCTGTCTATAGTGAGGAGGCTTGGAATAAGCGCCGATACTAAGAATTATTTCCAGACAGATAGCCAGAAGTGGAGGGCCATAACACAGGCCACCTTCATAGAGGCATGGAATAAGGGGTACGTTTATGAGGACTATAGGCCTAATGTCTACTGTCCTAGGTGTAGAACCACATTAGCCGATGCCGAGATTGAATACAGGGAACTCCCTACGAAGCTAGTATACCTGAAGTTCAGAGTGGAGGATAGTGAGAAATATGTGGTCGTTGCGACAACAAGACCTGAATTATTGCCCGCTTGTAAGGCCGTAATATATAACCCAGAGGATACAAGATATAAGTGGCTGAGAGGGAGAAGGGTAATTACTCCACTAGGAGATGCTATACCTGTAATGGA
>JAVALV010000178.1:0-3390 GCA_032159055.1 Thermoproteota archaeon
ACTAAGAACCCCTCCCTCCCATTGAAATCCTTCATCACCATCGAGAAGTAGTATCCCCTATTCATCAGCTCCTCAGCAGGTCCAACCACCGAGAATAGATAGAGAAGACCTAGGGGTTTTGGCCTCATCTCCCCTCCCATAGCTAGGTATGTGATCACCAGCAGGGATGAGCCAGTTAGTGCTAGAGCGGTAGATTCAAGGGTTCTCTCACTTTTTACGCCAATATCCCTCCAAGAGTCCCCATATTTCCTGAGGAATATGTACACGAGACCGAAAGATACTGCTAGCTTAACCACAGACTCTGTAAGTAGCTGCAAGGGACTTGAAGCTAGAACCTTCCATCCCAAGATTCCCGTCAGATACCTGTACGGGGTCCATATAACTAGGAAGGTTATAAATAGAAGGGATGTCTTTTTCAGACCCGTGATCCTTGGCTGCACGCTCCATCCAACTGGTTGAAAAATTATTATCCTAACCCTCTCATGTAGAGAGTCGAGCGGGGAGGATCCTGTAGGAATCGATTACGGCAAGGTATGCCTGGCCTATTCGGAATGAAGGAAAATATCAAAAACTTCGTATCTCTCTTTGATCAGCTTGAATATTTCTAACTTATACTTAATTAAGTTAAAAATATTCTATGGGCCTCCGCTAGAGCGTACTTCTCGTCGCATTAGTACACCAAAAGCTCACGAGCTAAGATAAGATAACACTATGGGGAGATCTCACTAGGAGTCTTTGCTTTTAGGTAATTTAATTCCAGCTACTTATGGAAAGAAAAACAGCTAGATAATATTACATGTAAAAATTAATATTTGTAAATATGTTTATTAAGGAATCCCACGTTTATAGCGAGGATACTATTTTGAGTGAAGTTGTTGTAGTCGGATCTGGGGCTGGAGGATCAACTATAGCTAAGGAGCTAGCTGCTAAAGGGAGAAAAGTTACTCTACTGGAGAGAGGACGCTATCACAGGCTTGGAACAGAGATGAGAGCCCTAAAATTCTATACAGGCCGCTTTATGAAGATAAAACCTGGAGAGCTGTCTAGAGGTAATGTCGAGCTACTTAGAACGATAATGATGGGAGGAAGCACCATGGTCACGCTAGGAAATGGCGTTAGAGCTCTTCAAGAGGAATTTCAATCCATGGGATTAAACTTGGAGAAGGAGCTTTCAGAGACAGAAAGGGAGCTTGGAGTCGCTCCAATACCAGAAGATCTCATGGGAGAGAGGACTAGAATTATGAAGAGAGCTTCAGAGGAGCTTGGTTACAAAGTGAAGCCGATGCCCAAGTTCGTGGATTTCTCCAGATGTACGAACTGCGGAATGTGTGTCACTGGATGTTCTTACGGTGCTAAATGGACAGCACAGAACTATATAGCTGAGGCTAGAAAGCATGGAGCCAGAATAATGACCGAGAGCGAGGTAACACATGTCATCCATTCTGGAGGCGAGGTGAAGGGGGTGAAGGTGAGGAGCAAATCGGGATCCTTTGAACTTGAAGCCGAGCATGTGATCCTAGCAGCGGGAGGTATTGGAACTCCTAGAATCCTACAGAGAAGTGATTTAGATTCTGGAAGCGATCTATTCGCTGATCTCTTCGTTAATACCTTTGGATTGGTCGAGGAGGCTAATTGGGGAGAGGAAATGGGGATGGCTACTATGATAGATGAATTTCACGAGAGCGAGGGTTTCCTATTATCTCCGATTCTGGATACAAAAGTACACATGCTCCTTTATCTCCCCTTACTGATGAAGAGGAGGGCTTTCAAGAGAGGGAAAACCTTAGGGCTAATGACGAAGATCAAGGACGACCATTCGGGATATGTAAGCCAAGATTCAATAGAAAAGGGTGTAACTGAGAGAGATAGGAGAAGACTGGAAAGGGGGATTGAGATATCTGAGCAAATCCTAACGAAGGCTGGTGCTAAAGAATCATCCCTCTACACAACTCCAGTTAGGGGAGCTCATATAGGTGGAACAGCAGGTATGGGTAGAGTAGTTAACCTAGATCAGGAAACGGAGATCAGTGGGCTTTTCGTGAGCGATGCCAGCGTGTTCCCATCTGCACCGGGGGCTCCACCAGTCCTAACGATAATAGCACTCTCGAAGAGATTGTCCGATCTCCTACATAGGGAATACCTCTAGATTTCAGTTAAGCTCTCCTTATTATTTCCCTTATCTTCTCTATGGTTCCCTCCTTGCTATAGGTCTCTGGATCTATGCTCCTCAGGCTCTTACCAGGCATCCCAATCCACGCGGTATGAATGCCAGCTTCCTCCAGCTCCCTCTTGAATTCCTCCATGAAAACTCCCATGCCCTCCACGAACTCCACATCATCGGGGAACTTTCCCCTTTTCTTTGGATCCTTCCATCTTCCAACCAAGCTTATCCCACAGGTCGGACTGGCTTCCGCACCCACCACAGCTACTATCTTATAACCTTCATCAGCAAACTGCTTGAGCCTTGAAACCACTTGCTTAGCTATCCCTCTATATTTCTTCCTTACAGCGGGATTATCGTATGATTCCTTAGGTAAGGGAAGCCTAGAAATGTGGGAGATTTCCATCTCAGGGCAGGGCAGTTGGAACATACCAACACCCTCATCGACGAGGGTTCTTACAAGCTCCTCCTCGCATCCCCTATATTCAGCAAGTCCTCCCTCCAAGCTGTGAACATTGAGGAGGCAATGAGACAATACTATAATCTTCCCGCTTCTCTCGTCCATAGTGACACCACTGGCCTACGAAGATATCGAATATCATGGTTTCGGTATGTATATCTTGCTTCGTCTTATCTTACCAATAAACCCCTCACATAACAGCTTAACCTAAATTAGGGAGGAAAAATTAATTCCCGTCCTCTTCCTAATCTAGTTATGAGAATCGATGGAACGGGATTTGGGTACATCATAGTAGATGGTGTCAGGTACGAACATGATTTGGTGCTAACCGATAGAATTGATCCGAGGAATAAAGAGTTCTCCTACAATCTGAGGGAAAGTTATGGCCATACTCCCCTGACGGGAGAAGAGTTACTCAGTTACTTCAGAGAATATAGGCCGGAGATCATAGTGATAGGAACTGGCCAGTACGGAGCACTCCCTCTCGTTGGTGTAGATGAGGCTGCTGAGAATGTAGGAGCTAAGCTCATCGTAGATAAGACACCTAAGGCCATAGAACTGTATAACGAGCTGAAAAGTGGTGGAAAGAGGATAGCCGCCATAATACATGTCACGTGCTAGCGATAGCATCCTGTAAACGAGACAGCCCATTTAATGGTATATGGCTATCTAGCTTCATATCTCTGAATCGAAGTTTTCCCTAAACAGGCCCCCTCGAAATGAAATGTAGGGCGTAGGAGAGCAGAATCATGCTAACTTGGGCGGTGGT
>JAVALV010000179.1:0-3850 GCA_032159055.1 Thermoproteota archaeon
CTATTCAGACCCAGATCTATAGCTGTTATAGGAGCATCAAAAACTCCAGGTAAAATGGGATATGAAATCCTAACTAATATAGTGAAGTACGGCTTTCAAGGTCCGATATTCCCTGTGAATCCAAAATACAATGAGATCCATGATATCCGTTGTTATAGAACAGTATTGGATATAACGGACGATATTGACCTAGCAATAATAGCTTCTCCCATCGAGAAGATACCGAAGGTTCTAGGTGAATTAGGAGCTAAGGGTGTTAAAACAGCTGTTATAATTTCTGGAAAGAGGAGGAACCTCTCCTCTCTTCCAATAGCAGAGTATGCTAAGAAATATGGTATAAGAATCTTAGGGCCATCCTCCATGGGAATTTTCCATGTAAGAAGCAAGCTTAATGCAACTCTAGGTCCTCCTTCTGTTATTGAGGGCAGCATAGGTCTAGTAACGGAGTCTAGAACCCTCGGTATGGCGTTGATGGGCCTAGCTAAGATGGAGGGGATCGGACTCTCAACGGTGGTAGGACTTGGAGACAAGCTCGACATTAACGAAGCAGATATCTTGAATTTTCTAATGAGGGATAGATCCACAAGATCAATTATAATGCATTTAGAGAGTATAAGCGATCCAAGTAGCTTGATAAACGTTTTAAAAAGTTCGATTTCATCTAAGCCCGTGGTTATCCTTTCATCAGCAAGTGATGTCAGAGAGAAGCTGAAAGATCTTAATGAGTATGTTCCCATTGTTAGTGATATAATACAGGCTCTAGATGCCGCCTTAGCTTTGGCAGGGAAACGTATTAAGGGAAGTAGAGTGCTCGTCGTGACCAATAGCGGTGGAGCTGGGAAATTAATTGCAGGAATATCTAGTCAAACGAAGATCGAGCTTCCACATCCTAGTGAAGATTTAATGGACCAAGTGAGACAATTTGTTCCTGAGGGAGGCATATGCTCTGTGAATCCCATTGATATAACGGGAAGAGCGGGAACTGACATTTACAGGGGAGTTCTGGATGCATCACTATCAAGCGATGATTTCGATGGTATTTTAGCCATACATTGCGAAACAGCTTTATCGGATCCTCTTAGATTAGCTGATATGTTTTCCGAGTTATGGGAGTTATATGAAAAGCCAGTGATTCCTGTTATAATAGGAGGAGAGAGATCTAAGGAGGCAGTACTTCAGCTGAGACTCAAAGGAATTCCCGCATACTCTAGCCCATGCAGGGCCATGAGATCGATGGACTTTCTTGTAAAAATATCCTCATTTTCAAGTATCTAACGAATATTAAGTTGATAATTTGCTGTTTAACATGCCTTTTTAGTTATATAATTCATCCAGTTTTCACAGAACATTATGTAAATTAATTTTCATATAATTATAAGTAAGTGTAGCTCTTATTGCATGGGGTTATTTTTATGGGAGATCTACTTGCTCCAGCTGATACCTTTGAGGTCCTCCTTGGAAACGAGGCAATAGCGAGAGGAGCATTAGAAGCAGGTTTAAATGTAGCTGCAGCATATCCTGGCACTCCTAGCACCGAGATAGGTGAATCTCTATCTAAAATAGCTAGGAAGTTGGGGATCTATTTTGAATGGTCAGCCAATGAGAAAGTCGCCACGGAAGTGGCCATGGGAGCAGCATGGTCAGGTCTTAGATCCCTTACAATGATGAAGCATGTAGGTTTCAACGTTGCAACAGATGCGATATTCACTTTGTCCTATGCCGGAGTTGCTGGAGCCATGGTGATTGTATCGGCAGACGATCCTCATGCGCACAGCAGTCAAAATGAGCAGGACAATAGGCATTACAGTGAAGCTGTGGGCCTTCCTATGCTTGAACCATCTAATCCACAGGAGGCAAAGGATCTAACTAAGGAGGCATTTGATATATCGGATAAGTTCAAGATACCAGTTTTAATTAGGACTACAACTAGGATAAGTCATCAAAGAGCCCCCGTTAAGCTTGGGGAGATAACTGCTGGGCCAGGAAAGGGTAAGTTTGCGCCTAAGGAACCTGATAGGTACCTGCAAGTAGGAGTCATAGCTAGAAAGCATCATGGGGAACTACTAAGGAAGCTTAAGGAAATTCAAATGGACGTATCGCCGAGGTTCTATAGAATTGAGGGCTCAACCAGTTCTGATTTTGGCATCTTAACATCGGGCGTCGGTTATTCTCATGCTAAGGAAGCTATTAAATTGGTCAATCTTGATGCTAAGATACTGAAGTTAACCATGACATATCCCCTTCCGGAGAAAGTAATAGGCGATTTTCTCTCATCTGTTAAGACGGTCTTGGTAGTTGAGGAGCTCGATCCATACTTGGAGCTAAGAGCTAAAGCTATAGCAAAGGACTATGCTCCAGATGTCGAAATCCTCGGCAAGCTTACCGGACATATGCCAAGGGTTGGGGAATATACTATGAGAACTGTTTTGGAGGGCCTATCTAAGGCTACCGGCATAGCCCTTCCAATAGACTTCGTGAAGATAGATGAAAGAAGCTCTAAAATTCTCAGTAAGGTTCCTCCGAGACCTCCTGTCCTATGTCCTGCCTGTCCACATAGATCCGCTGGCTATGCTCTCAGGAGAGCGGCTGGAAGGGCTTCCTTCATGGGTGATATAGGATGCTACGCTCTTCTCTTCCAGAAGCCATTTAGAGTGGAACAGGTATCCCATGCCATGGGCTCTTCGATAGGAATAGGAAATGGTATAAGTCTAGCAACTGGAGGCGATGTAGTGGCGCTAATCGGGGATTCAACGTTCTTCCATGCTGGAATTCCGGCATTAATCAATGCCGTCCATAATAAGAGGAAAATGGTTGTAATGATAATGGATAACAGGATAACGGCCATGACTGGGCATCAGCCGCACCCCGGAAGCGACTTCGATGCAATGGGTGAGAGAGCCCCTGCCATAGATATAGAGGATGTTGTCAGAGCTATAGGTGTCGACTACGTCAAGGTAATAGATCCTTACAACCATGCTGAGATGGAGAGGACCATAAGAGAAGCTCTGAAAAGAGATGGAGTCTCCGTGATAATTTCTAGGAGAGAATGCGCCCTACTCACAGTTGGTAAACTTAGAAAGGAAGGGAGGATGGGGAAGCCCTATGTCGTAGATCCTGAGAAGTGTACTTACTGTAGAGTCTGTATAAATACCTTTGCATGCCCGGCGTTCGTTGATACAGGTTCTATAGTTGAGATAGATCCTACTGTTTGCTTTGGATGCGGAGCTTGTACTCAGGTATGTCCCTATGATGCAATAGTACCTCAGGAGGGATCCTTAAACTGGAGGGAGCAGAAGATAGGGGTGTGAGTATGAGCTTAGGTGTTAAGGAATTTAATGTAATAGTATCGGGCGTTGGAGGACAGGGTATACTGTTCACCACGAATGTCATAGCAAGAGCAGCCCTAAAATTAGGATTGAACTTCGCTCAGAGTGAAGTTCATGGGCTTTCTCAGAGATACGGATCTATAAGAACCGAACTAAGGATAGGAAAAGATGTCTCAAGTCCTTTGATATTAGAAGGCACATTAGATCTCCTGATATCCTTAGAACCTCTGGAAGGATTGAGACAAGCGCCTTACATATCAGAGAGAACTACCGTTATAATGAATGACCATATCATACCACCAGTAGGTGCTTATCTAGAGAGATTTCCCATACCCAGTTTCGAGGAAGTGTTAGATCTAATGAAGAGCCTTAATCCAAAGAGTATAATAACTTTAAGTGCATACAATCTTGCGGAAAAGGCAGGAGATTACATAGCGGCAAATACGGTAATGCTGGGCGCAGCTGAGGCATCGAGAGCTTTACCGTTCCCTGAAGGTGTATTAAGGGAGGCTCTTGTAGAGGTC
>JAVALV010000180.1:0-4564 GCA_032159055.1 Thermoproteota archaeon
TTATTAAAAATGAGTTAAATAAAAATGATATTTCAATATTAATGCTCGATGAAGTTGAAAATATAGTTATATCTGGTACTAGGAAAGATGCCGAACTATTTACACACTTCATAGGCAGGCTCTACAAGGATCTGGAGCTTGGTAAAATTCTGATAATAGCATGTATTCCTCCCGCTTATGACTTGATGAAGAAACTCCTAGCTAATGTAAAGCATCATAAGATAAGCATGAGAAGCATAAAATCAGATGAAGCAAGTAAGATCCTAAAGAAAAGGCTTCATCACTACAGGAATACACTAAATAAAGAGGCTAAGAGCTTAAATCTTGGTGAGCCATTTACGGAGGACTTAGTTAGAAAAATGAATGAGTTAGCAGGAGGAAATCCAAGGAAACTGATGAAGTTAGCGAGGAATGTGCTGGCCATGCTCACCAGCGAGCTCAAGGAAAGTGGCAAACTAAATCAAGAGAAAATACTTAAGCTTGTCTCAAAAGCTAATGAAGAAAAAGAACCCAAGGAGGAGATAGAAGAGAATGAAATACTTCCAGAGAATACGAGGCCAGAACTAGCAATTCTTAGGAAGAATTATCCCCCCGGAACTACCTTCTCTTTAATCGATGCATCGAAACTTTTAGGTATCAGGCTAAGCCTCGCTAGAGAGCTATTGAACGAGCTTATTGATGAAGGATACATCGAAAAATCCTCTGGAGGGCGTTTTTTTATAAAAGAATAGGTTAATCCCCCTGCTCAGTTTCTACTGGCAGTTCTTTAATCAAGGAAATTAGAATATCTCTCCATAAGAGCATTATGCTCTTAGAACTCATTTCTTTAAATGGTTCATTTTCTACAAATTCATTGATAGAATCTGAAATGAGCTTAAGCTCTTTCCTACTTAACCTGATACTCTTACCTAGTATACTCCTCTCATCGAAGCTTCCATTTCTTATGCTCCTGATTATAGCGCTCAAATGGGATTTTAAAAGCTCATCATTTAACTGCGATACTGATGATATTAAAGAACTCAAATCTCTTTCCTCTATTTTATTATCTATCCTAATTTTAATTATGGCATTGTGTAGTAAATCTGCTATATAACTTAAATGCGCCGAATTCTCATCCATAGACATCACCCCTTGTTGTAGAGACCTTTATTTAATGATAGTGAGAGATATGGGGGGATGATGTAAAGGGCCCGCGGATTCACGGGATGAGGAGGATCTTGAGTCCTGACCCAAATGCGCAAATAAGGGATTTTTAGGGGAATTCTCCCTTCTTATCCTATGGAGTCTTTTTCTTGACTATTTAGAAATATATCAAATACTAATAAACTATTAAAATAATCTCCCGATTTCTTAATAAATAATAATATAGAGAATGAAAAATATAGCAATAATTAAAAATGAGAAGCAATGTTCTTTCCTAAAAAACTTATTTAAGGACTTCTTCCTTGGATCAGAGGGGCCGGTGGTCTAGAGGCTATGACGCCGCCTTGACGAGGCGGAGGTCGGGGGTTCGATTCCCCCCCGGCCCACCATGATGCATTCGTTAAGAGGGAATGGAGGATGGCTCGATATTCGGTATCTAGATTAGCTGGGAAACCTATAATAACGGATAAAGGCCTTATGCTAGGTGAGGTCACAGACTTAGTAATCGATGAGATAACAGGGAAGATGATTTCCCTAGTTATTAGGAGCAGTAGAGGAGCTGCTGATGCCCTGCTTCAGAAGTTGAGGAGAGATAGAAAGGGAAATATCTTGATCCCTTATTCCACGGTTAAGTACATAAGAGAGATGATCGTAGTAGATGAGAGACTTCTCAAAGTGTATATTGCAACTAAGGGATAATTACCAGATTAGATAGTTTTTCTCGATTCCCTTTCTAAATAATCAGCTAAATCCTCCGATAGTCCTGCCAGTAACAGTTTCACCTTAATTATGGCAGGAACTTCCTCTTCCATAATTTCCCTCATTGATATGAGGCGATCTGAGAGTCCAAGCATTTTATATACCTCTTCTAAATAATCTAGAACTTCGTTCAGATCTATTCTCTTATCTAGCGTAAGATCTCCTCGTATTCTCTGTCTGAGCTCTTCATTGAGTTTGAGTATATAGCTTAGGGACATCGATCTATTGGTGGCGTATGTTTTTTACCTATGGGATCTCGCAATCAGCCGGTGAAAGTTTAATGATAGAGGTTATTCTCAAATCCATTAGGCAAGATCCAACATTTGAGCTAGATATCCTGAAATTTTCCTCAGAGAATGATTCACTGAAGTTCACCCTAGAGGTCCCAAGAGGGCTCTTAAATCTTAAGAAAGGATCTAAGGCCATTTTAAATATAGGCGAGGAGGAAGATGGGGATCTTGTAATGAAAGGTCGCGTCTATAAGATAGATAATGATTCAAAACGAATAGAAATCTCCTTTCATGGACTCTGGCTTAGAATTACCTACAAGGGCACCATTCCCTTTAAGTTGGCTGAGGATCAGGAGGTATATCTCGTTATGAAATTCTCCAAATAATTCATTTAATTAATTAAATTATATATTAGATTCATTAATGAAATTTTTATTTTTATTTCACGTAAGAAATATTAATATTATTGAAATACTAATCGTAACGATGCATAGGAGAGTGTGCCCTCTCTGCGGTTCACCTCTAGTCAGGGAGAATGGCTTGCTTATCTGTAGCAATTGCGGCTACCTCGTGGATGAGGAGTTGTTACCGGGCGTATTCGATGAAGCTCACTACGCTAAAAACAGATTTAGGTCGATAGATAACATAGTCTTCAGGCTGGATCTACCTGATGAGGTTTCTAAGATAGCCAAGGAAATAGTCTCTAGTTATGAAGCTAATTCAGGTAAAAGAGCGACCCCATCCATACTAGTTGCTTCCGTGATAATCGCAGCTAGATCATATGGCATATCAATACCAATTAAGGAGGTCTGTAAGAGATATCCTAGAGTATCTCCCTCCCGCTTGGCTCTAACTATAGGTATCCTAGAGGAGGTCCTTCCGAGGAGGGGCATATCATGGGAAGGTTACATTAATTACCTCATTGGTAAGCTATCCAAGGATGAGAGAATTATAGAATGCCTAAAGCAATCCTCTGGGAAAGTACCTCATCACCTGATAATAGAAAGGCTCAGGATAAATTCTATAAAGGAAATAAACAAAGTAAGGAGAAGTAAAAGATCTCACATAGCTGGCAGGAACCCTGTATACATTGCAGCTGCAGTGATCTACATAGTCGGTAAGAAAATCGGGATAAGAAGGCTATCTCAAGGCCTACTAGCTGATGCCTTAGGTGCAAATAGATCGACAATTTCTAAGGCGTTATCCGTGGTAAGGGGAGGAAAAGTTGAGCTACGAGGAGGTTAAGTTTGAGATGGAATCCATCTCGAACCAAATAGAATTCCTCTTCTTTAAACTTGATGAGTTAATGAAGAGAATAAGCGATATCGAAAATAGGCTTGACATCCTTGAGAAGAGGATGAGCCTTGAGGCTAGATAAGGAAAGCAAATCTATATTCCTAGCAGCGACCGTGCTGGCCGCTATCTATCTATACAAGAGATTAGGCACAATCTCCTTATTAGTCAACAAATATCAGCTCATCTTAGATATCTTCTCATTAGTTATGATAATATCTTCATCATTCATTATACTCCTTAGTTATAAAAGGAAAGTTAACAGTCCCGTCTCATTACAAAACAGATTGGTTGTAGAGTCTAAGGGGAGAAGATACCTGATCCTCCCAGTAGAATTGCGGGTTGAGGATCAGAATTCCCATTTGGACCTAGACAAGATAAATGATATCCTAGAGGACATGGGAGTCGGGATGTCATTATTAGTAACGAGGTGGTCTGGCAGGAAATTCTTTAATCAGATGATAGGAGGGGGAATGAGTACTAAACTACTACTATGGTCTCCTCTGGGAAATCCTAACGAGGTGGAAAATAGCCTTAAGGCCACTCTCTCGGCTCTCAATAGTTCTATTGATGGAATCAGGCTTAGGGTAGATGAAAACTTTTCATTGCACCCAGAGGTCCTAGCTGAACTCTTGAACTTAGGCTTGAATAAAGAATCTGAGGAACTTGGAGGTTTGATTTTTGGGAAGGAAGAGAAAAATGAGATACCTACGCTATACATAGGCGAGTATAAGGATAGGGGCGTAGGTATTCCACTAGCGGATATGTCGAGGCATGTCCTAATCGTGGGCCAGACGGGTTCTGGCAAGACCACAACATCTAAGAGGATATTATACGAGGCATGGAATCTAGGAATACCATCTCTCGTCCTAGATATACATTGGGAATATAAATCTCTGATATTCCAGCTCGGAGGTAGAATATTTACAATAAAAGAGGGACTACCTTCTATCTGCATAAACCCCCTCACAGGTATACATGAGGGAAATGAGAAAGAGATCTTCCTACTCGCTGAGACTTTATCTATTATCCTAGATCTGACCCCCTCCCAGTTTTACCTCCTGATGAAGGGCCTCAAAAGGGTTAGGGATCAATCATTAGGAGAAAGCGCTCCTTCAATAAGAGATCTGCTGTCTGAG
>JAVALV010000181.1:0-4715 GCA_032159055.1 Thermoproteota archaeon
TATCAGGAAGGAGATTTATGGCCATATCTATCTTATCTACTGGTATTAATGGTCTTCTCATCCTTCCGGCATCTGCATTGATGTAGACGGAATTGTCCTCCCTATTATATACGAAGTTAACCTCAGGGCTCATATTTGGTCTATTTTCTTTAAGATAAGAGATTAGATCATCAGGTCTATCCGTAAAAGCTATGAGTTTTCCGTTAACATATATCGGAACAAGGCTTCCAACTTCCTTAGGACTTGCCTGGGCTGCAGGCTTAGCTCCCCAGTCTAGGACAAGCTCTATTATGGGTTCTGGATCTGTCCCGAAAGTTACATCAGTAAAAGCAGCCAAACTCCTGACAAGACCCACATTAGTTCCCTCAGGGGTCTCTAATGGGCATAACCTACCTATAGAAGTTCCGTGTATCTGCCTAGCCTCGTGAAGAGGTAATCCAGCAGGTAGAGGGGAGTTAACCCTCCTCAGGTGGTGAAGTGTCGCTATATAATTTGTCCTCTCCAAGTTCTGGCTTACCCCTAAATCTCCTCCCGGCCAAGCTCCTGTTGCGACTGCCCTTAATATGCGCTGAGTTATCATTTTCTGGCTCATTAAAATTCTCCTGACATCTAGGTCATATACTCCACTGCTAAGCTGCTCATCCGCCTTTTCCTTAAGTCTCCTTACGAGCTGATAAAAAGCATCCCTGAAGACTTCCTGCATCAAAGTTCCTGCAAGTCTTAATCTCTTATTGGAAAAATGGTCCTTATCGTCTGGAGCTACCTTCCCCCTAACTACTTTAAGCAACTTCTCTATCATCTTAGCGAGGAAATACGCCTTAACTATGTTATCCTCTTCACTATTTCCTATGTGAGGCAGTAGGTTGTTCTTCAAATACTCTTTAGCGTATCTAATTCTATCAGGCTTTGGAACTGCCTGAACAAGCCTCCTCCCTATGTAGTCCAAAGCCTCCTCCCTGGTGAGCATTCCAAGGGTTCCCTCTTCCTCCGCTCTTCTCTGAACATCATCTAAACTGTAAAGGAACTCGTTCCTTATCTCATCATCGCTTGATATGGCATTGACTATATCCTCGTCCCTCTCTAAGCCAAGGGCCTTGAGGAGCATAGCAACGGGAACTCCCCTAATAGCTCCAGTCGATGCTTTTATGGTTCCATCCCTTGTATAGTATTCTAGGTAAAGCCTGGTTCTGAGCCCCGCCTTCGCTGATACTATTTGGGCTACATGAGAGTAGGGTTTATTTTCCGCAGTGGTCTGCTCTACTATTACCTTGTTTGGAGCTAAATCATCTCTTATTACAAGCACCCTCTCAGATCCATTGATAATGAAATAACCTCCTGGATCTCTAGGATCCTCCCCCTTCTCGATGAGCCTCTTCTCATCAAGCCCATATAAATAGCATCCTTTAGACTTCACCATTATAGGTATATGCCCTATCCTTATCCTCTCACTCTTTAGTTCCATGCCACCTGAATAGATCTTTACCTCAAGCTCTATAGGAGCTAGGTAATTGGCATTCCTAAGCCTTATCTCATTGGGCATCGCAGGTAGAGAGGATCCATCATATTCCTCGACCTCTGGTCTGCCCACATATACCTTGCTCAATACAAGTTTATAGTTCTCTACAAGCTCTAATTCCTTAAAAGCATCTACAACCTCCTGTATTCCCCTTTCCAGAAACCTATTGAAGGATTCTATTTGGACATCCGAGAGCTTCCGCTCTCGAAAATACGCCTTAACTATGGGATAAAAATCGACATTCAAACTCTCCTTCTGGATTAACACAACAAACCCCCACCTAACAGAATTTATCTCAAGAGCTTCTCAAGCTAACAACTCTTCTGTAGTAATAGCCCTCTTCACGATGTATCCTGATGATATCTCCCTCATTAGCTCCTATCTTCTCTACTATAGGATCTGTGGTAAGTATCATGGGAAAATAATCTAACGAACCGTACTTCTTCACCAGCCACGCTTTTTCCTCCTCGCTTATTAACTCATGCTTCGGAACCATGAAGTTCTCGGTCGGATCGTATTTTATCACTCTCTTGACCTTTCTGGTACTCTTTTTCTGAGCCTTCTTAGTGGTTTTCGATTTCTTGGTGATCTTCCGCTTTCTCTCCTTACCAGTAGCTCCTTTACTCTTACCTCTAACACCCCTCTTCTTACCTTTAGATGAAGAGGATTCCGGCTTTAGGTCTGAATCAACAGGAACATCATCAAACTCTACCAAATAAGCACCCCCTTAAAGGGAACACTAGCATCAGTTTGAGATGCAATACGGTTTTAAAAAGTTTACACCCAAATGATGATAGGGGATTCTGTTTGGACAACGACCTGATTGAGATCAGGTGGCATGGTAGAGGTGGTCAAGGGGCCGTTCTTGCATCTAGGATAGTAGCAAAAGCTGCCTTCCTAGAGGGAAAGTGGTCACAAGCCTTCCCGTTCTTTGGTGCAGAGAGAAGAGGAGCTCCTGTTATGGCATTTACTCGCATTTCCAGTTCTCAAATAAGGTTAAGAAGCCAGATATATGAACCGGATATTCTGGTCCTCATAGATCCAATGTTTCTCAACTTAGAACTAGCATGGAGGGGGGTTAAGCCGGATACGACCGTAGTGATGAACATACCAGAGGATCCCGGTATGATATTCCTGCCTAGGAGGGTTAAGAGCTTGGCTACAGTAGATGCCACTTCCATAGCCATGGATTTGAATTTAAAGGTGGCTGGGCTCCCTGTCCCCAACTCGGCCATGGTAGGGGCTCTTATAAAAGCTACCGAAATAGTAAAACTAGAGAGCGCAGAAGAGGCTGTTAGATCCCTCATGAGGCGCCTGACCGATGTAAACATTCAGGCCCTGAGAAGGGCATATGAGGAGACAAAGATCGTGGAAGAACCTAAATTTGTACCTGAGATCGTAGGAGAAGGGTAGGGTAGGTAGTACAAGCATCTATCTCTCCTTCCTTCCCTTCTTTGTTCATCCCAGCTCTTCTCCCTCTATGAATGAGTCAAAAAACCTTGTATATACATCCACCTTAGTCTCGCCTGGTAGAAGATCTATTTCCTTCACTAAGCCACAGTTAAAGCATTTTATTACGGCTTTGCCTTCTTTCTCATGGAGCTCTACCATAATAGAGTTATGCTGACATACTGGACATCTGAAGAAGGCGGACTTCCTTCTCTTCCTTATAGGTAAGGTTGTCCTTCTCTTCCTCCTTCCCAACCAAGCACACCTATGACAAAGGCATATCCCATTCCATTTAAATAACTTCCATGTCCACGGAGCTGACATGGCACGCATGACTGTTTATACCCAAGGGATGATCTCATGCTCGGTATGGCAGTAGAAGATTACTTCTCATCCCTTGAGAAAGAGCTTAGCAGAGTAATGAAAGTCGCTAAAAAGGCTAGATCCTTGGGATACGATCCGACCACCGACATAGAGATAGAGATAGCCAATGAACTACATGAGAGAATCGTAGCTCTATTTCGAGTGGAGTCCTTAGGAGAGAGAGTAAAGTACTGGCTTGATAAAACAGGGAACAAGGTAGAGACGGCCTTTAGAGTCATAGCAGATATAATTCCTAAGGAAGGAGAGGAAAAGAGAATTGAGATAAAGGGGAATGATGAATATAGGGCTGAATTAGCGTTAAGAGTTGGCATGGCCATAATAACGGATGCCACGGTCTCAGCTCCGATAGAGGGCATAAGCAAGGTGAGGATAAAGGGATCTGGAAAGGACTCATACCTCTCGGTGTACTACAACGGACCTATTAGAACTGCAGGTGGTACGGAAGGAGCAATCAGCGTTCTGATGGCTGATTATATAAGGCAAAGGCTCGGTCTCTCTAGGTTCATACCTACCCACGAGGAGATAGAGAGATATGTCGAGGAAGTGTTCCTCTACAAGAGGGTAGCTCACCTCCAGTATAACTCGGAGCCAGATGAGGTTAGGAGGGCTGTCCGTGGCATACCTGTAGAAATCACTGGACCTCCTACGGAGAAAGAAGAAGTCTCTTCCTTTAGAAATTTGCCTAGAGTAGAAACTAACAGGCTCAGGGGAGGTGCGATTCTAGTGATAAATGACTGCATAATACAGAAGTCAAAGAAGTTAAGGAAGATAATGAAACAGCTCAGGGAGTCCTCCATAGACTTCAATGATTCGGAATGGATGTGGCTAGGTGGAGATGAAGGGGGTAAGTTTGAAGGGGACGAAGGTGATAGACAGAGGAATGAAGAGGGATGCCCGGCAATACCTCCATCCTACAAGTACCTGAAAGACGCCGTCATGGGGAGACCAATTCTTTCCTATCCATCCCGCATGGGAGGATTCAGACTGAGGTATGGAAGAGCTAGAAATACCGGTCTTGCTTCCATAGGTATAAGTCCAGCAACCATGTACATAGTGGATAGTTTCGTGGCCGTAGGTACTCAAGTGAGGATAGAGAGACCGGGAAAGAGCGCTGTGGTAATGCCAGTTGACTGGTTAGAGGGTCCGACGGTGAAGCTGAACGATGGAAGTGTAATTAGGGTAGATGATCCTGAAGATGCCTATAAGCTATCTGGCCAGGTAAAGGAGATAGTACACCTTGGAGATGTCTTAATAGGATATGGGGAATTCCTTGAGAATAATCACAGGTTACTCCCGGCCGCTTGGACTGAGGACTGGTGGTATGGCCTACTTAAGAGGAAGGCTAGGGAATTAGGGGTAGAGCCTC
>JAVALV010000182.1:0-2910 GCA_032159055.1 Thermoproteota archaeon
TTTGTACCAACTAGATGGTCCATAACAGCCGTAGATGATCTTATATCCAAGTTTTTGATAGAAAAGATAAAGGTATTTCCACCGATAAACGAGTACAGGGTCTATTACATAGAGTACCTGAGGAATAAATGGGCCATATTGTTCATACCGGATAAATGGAGCTATGAATCCATAGAAGCTTGGTTCCCCGGTACCCTCACTAATTGGCTAGGGATAGCTGGAGATTACGAGCCATTCAATGGAAGGAGAGAGTATGCGAGTATGGGAGGATGCTACTACTCGGGTAGGCTAGCAGTTACCGAAAAACTATTTGAGGAGAGAAGGCAGGCATCCGTGCTTATACTCAGGGAGATACATCCGGGCTATATACCCATTGGGGTATGGAATGTGAGGGAGACTGTGAGAAACGCATTAAGGAAGAGGCCCTTTACATGCGATAGCTTGGAGGAGTGCCTCTCCCTTATTAAAAAGAGGCTCGAGCTTCCTATAAATACTTGGATAAGCAGTTCCATAATGCTGAGGAATCACTTGGTACAGACGACTCTCAGTGATCTCCTAGTTTAATGCTCTCTCAGTTGGATACTACGTTATAAGCTTTCACCTTCCCTAAATGTAGAGGGAAGGGGGCATAATCATGGGGCTAAAAGTAGCCACCTTTAATGTAAATTCCATAAGATCTAGGCTACATATAGTGACCTCTTGGCTCAAAGAGAATAAAGCAGACTTATTCTGCATGCAGGAAACTAAGGTAGATGATCCAAAATTTCCAGTTGAGGCTTTTAACGACATAGGATACCACGTGGTATTCCATGGTTCCGGGAGGTATAACGGTGTAGCTATAGCCTCTAAGGAGGAACTTAGAGATGTGAGATTTGGCCTCTTTGGTAGAGATCCCGATAGACTGGTGAGGGGTATCTATAACGAGATTCATGTGATAAATACCTACGTGCCTCAGGGATATAAAATAGACGATCCTCGTTACCAATACAAGCTGCAATGGCTTAGGGATCTAAAGAAGCTCTTTGAGGAGGAGTACGATCCAAACTGGCCTGTGCTCTGTTGCGGCGATATGAACGTCGCTCCTGAGCCCATAGACGTTCACAATCCCAAGAGGCTCAAGAATCATGTGGACTTCCATATAGAGGCTAGGAAGGCGTTCAAGGAAATCCTCTCATGGGGCTTCATCGATGTATTCCGGAAGCATCACCCAAACGAGCCCAACCAGTATACTTTCTATGACTACAGGGTTAAGGATGCTATAGGAAGGAAGCTGGGCTGGAGGGTGGATCATATCTTGGCTACCAAACCTCTAGCCGAGAAATCCACTGAAAGCTACATAGATATGAAGCCTAGGCTTATGGAAAAGCCCTCAGATCATACGGTGCTTGTAGCTTTGTTTGATATTTGATCCAACTGCTAAAGAGATAGATACTAACTAACCCACCCATCTAACTATGTTATGATGTATATAGCTATAACAGAGATGTAGACGTAGAGAAAGCGCTTCATAAGCCGCTAAACTTTCCAGCTAATGTATCACATAGGATCTCCTATCTGAGATATCCACCCCATGGATTATCCTGTCACCTTCATTATATGCAAAAGCCATTCTTGGAGTATTGTATGCTATTCCCACATCTCCTCCCGGATCTAATACTATGAGGCCAGCCCCTCCTCCTACTCTGCTTTCCATCAGCTTTATTGCCCTCACAGCGGCTTTCATAGGATCACCCTCCAATCCTATATACTCCAGCGCCGTCTTTGATAGAACAACCTTCATGATAGCTTCTCCGAGACCCGTAGCACTCGCTGCACCTAGCTCATTATCTGCATATGCCCCGCATCCCACAAGCGGGGTGTCTCCTACCCTACCCGGCATCTTAAAGGGTATGCCTCCTGTGGATGTGGCTGCAGCCAAGTTTCCGTCCAAATCCAAGGCTACTGCCCCAACAGTAGAGTAAAGGGCCTTCTTTATTGGATCTAACTTTCCTTCTTTCATCTTCTCCCATTCCGACTTCCTTCGTTCAGTAAGGAAGTAAGCCAAGTCTTCTAACTGCAAACCAAACTTCTCTGCGAGGTTATCCGCATATTCCCCTATGAACATATTGTGATCTGTTTTCTCCATGATAATGCGAGCAAGTTTTATCGGATTTTTAACCTTTCTAACTCCAGCGATAGATCCTATCCCCAAACTAGCTCCATCCACGATTATAGCATCCATTTCAATGAATCCTTCCCTATTTAAAACAGATCCCCTGCCAGCATCGAAGGTAGGATCGTCCTCCATATATTCAACGGCCGCCTCGACGGCATCTAGGGCCTTACCTCCTGACTCCAATACATCGAGTCCAGCCTTTGCTGCTTTCCTTACACCAATAGAGTATAAATCTGAATTATCCTGCGGAATATTACCAGCACCACCGTGTACAATGATCCTTACCCTCTCATTATGTCTTCTAGAGAGAAGAGAATTCAAGTTACCCCCAGTCACTACACCCATAAATCTTATAAATAATTTGTCTAATCAAGTCTTTATTATTAAATTAAAAGGATAAATGACCATATTAAAGGTGAAATATGGGAATATTGACCTGATGATATCGCTAGTAAGGCCATAATTCCATGCTTTCTCAATAAAATACGTCCCTTGGGCTATCTGTCATACTAGATTAAAAAGAAAGAGAAGAGGGGAAGGAAGATAGCTCAGGCTCCTACCTCAGGTGGAGGTATGTACTTGGGAACGACCATCTTCACGAGCTTGTATTTCCCATTCACTATCTTTATTATGGCCACACCTTTCTGTGGAACTCTCTGCCCAGGAGCGTAGCTTATCTCCCCGGTAACTCCCTGGAATCCATGTATGTGTTCCAGAGCTTCAGTTATCTTGGCTGGATTATCTGTCCCGGCCTT
>JAVALV010000183.1:0-5697 GCA_032159055.1 Thermoproteota archaeon
TAATAGAAGCAGGGTTTCCTGCAGCTTCTGAGGGAGAAAGAAAAGCTGTCTCCGAGGTTGTGAGGGCTGTAAAGAGGATCTCAAGGGCGGGCTTCTCTGCAGAGATATGCGCCCTTGCCAGGGCCAAGAAGATAGATATAGAACTTGCCTTGGAGGGAGAAGTGGATTGCGTCCACGTATTCATGCCGGCAAGCAAGCTCCACTTGGAGAAGAGGCTTCATCTATCCGAGGAGGAAGCTATGAATCAGTTGGTTGATTCAATATCACTCGCTAAATCAAATGGAGCAACTGTTGAGTTCACAGCTGAGGATGCAAGTAGATCCGATCCTGAGTTCCTCTGGAAGATCTGCAGAAAAGCGGAAGAGGCTGGAGCAGACAGGATAAATCTCACCGATACCGTCGGAATACTAACACCAGAGGGCGCTGCGAGGATGGTAAAGGAGGTCAAGCCCCATATCACCAAGCCCCTGAGCGTCACATTCTATAACGACTTGGGGATGGCCACGGCAAATTCCATATCGGCTGTGATGGCCGGGGCAGATCAGGTCCATGTCTCAGTTAATGGCCTGGGCCCGAAGGCCGGTATGGCCCCTCTGGAGCAAGTTGCAGTTGCATTGAAGGAAATTCATATGGAATCTAACATACAGCTTAATCTATTGCCGGAGGTGAGCGAGTTAGTTGAGAGGCACAGCGGCTTGCCTATGTACGAGATAGCCCCCATAGTAGGTCCCCTAACCTATACATATGAAGCTGGGGTGCATGTGCATGCCCTCTCGATAGATCCAGCCACCTACGAGCTCGTGCCCCCCGAGAAAGTCGGTCGAAAGAGACGATTTTTGGTAGGAAAGCTTTCAGGAAGGACTGCTGTCATAGAAGCCCTGAGAAGTATGGGCTATCCCATCGAGGAAGGCAAGGTCGAGGAAATACTAGCTAGAGTGAAGAACCTGGCAGATAAAGGAGTCAGGATAACAGATGGGGTCTTCAGATCCATAGTCGAGGAGGTTCTCGGGATGAGTAAGGGTAAGTGGTTCGAGATCAAGGAATGGATGGTCGTCACAGGATCTGGAATAACACCTACAGCCCAGGTTAAAGCAAAGATAGGTGATAAGGAGATAAGGGCTGCATCTTTTGGAGTGGGTCCTGTAGATGCCCTTGCTAACACGATAAGATCTCTAGAAGGAGTACCTGACTTCAAGTTAAGGAAATTCAGACTTAGAGCCATTTCTTCAGGTACCTGTGCGATAGGAGAAGTCCTTATAAGGGTTCTTGGCCCTAAGGGAGAGATGGAAGCAAGTGGAACAAGCCCGGATATACTGGAAGCATCATTAAAGGCCTTAGAGGACTCGATTAACAGGATAAAATCGTAACCCAATCTATCTTTCCTTTCCTCCCCTAATTATCTATTTTAGATCTGAACCTCAAATCCTAAACGACGGATCCGCCAACCATCACT
Source organism: Thermoproteota archaeon (assembly GCA_032159055.1). Lineage (GTDB taxonomy): Archaea > Korarchaeota > Korarchaeia > Korarchaeales > Korarchaeaceae > Korarchaeum. The sequence goes on from JAVALV010000183.1 coordinate 1,454, forward strand.
AGATCTAATAGACTCTCATGCAGGGTATTTCGCTCCAGAAGCATATGGTCTCAGGGCTTATACGATCCCTACTTACCTGCGCTCAGTTCTCCATTCACCTCCTCTTCCTTCCGTTCTCCCTAGCGCCTATATGTTGCATCTTGCGATGTCCACACTGTACAAGCATTCCGCACAGTTGGGTTCGTTTCCATAGCAATCCATGTCATTACTCTTCGTATAGAAGCAATCTAAGGCTGAGTAGGGACAGTCACCACACCAAGGTATGTTAACAGGCATATTCTCCCTGATTTTCCTAAAATTCATATATTTATCGCTGTTCCATATGTCCAGTAAGCTTTCCCTATTCAAATCTCCCATTATCACCTCTCTTATCATCTTGAGGTGCATATTAACGTACATGGGATGAGAATATGCGAAATCCATACAGGGAGCTACCTTACCATCCGATCTTATGAATAGAGCCTTCTTATCCACGTAAGGGCAATGCCTCTTCTTAGCGTCTGGGAAGAGGGGAGGCAGGCTTATATCAAGATCGTATTCATACGCTACCTTCTCTGCTTCCGTGAAATACTTCTCGACCTCCTTTACCAACATCAGTTTATCCTTACTTTCAAAGAACATTGGAAGGTTAATCCAGTATCCCTTACTCATCGCCTCCTCCCAGAGCTTCCTGTGGATAGTAGAGGCAGATATCTCTAGGCTTCTCCCGGTGTAAGCCTGGGCCAGTATCGCGTAGTTCGCCTCCCTTATGAGGTCCCATCCGTAATCTAATGCTTCCCTCATAACTTCGAGTGATTCTCTGGAGAATGGGACGTATACAGAACTATTGAACATTGCCTTCGTATAGGGAACAACGTGGGATACAAGTATAAAGTCTCCTCCTTCCTCTCCCACCTTTCTGACCAGCTCAGGTAGATCCATGTAGTTCTCCTTAGTTATCACTGCCTCGATTCCAAGCTTTACCTCTCCCCTATTCTTGGCAACATACTTGAAGTTATCATATATCCTCTTGGATAGGGCCCCCTGCCTCATACGCTCCAGCTTCCTAGCATCAGATGTATCAACGGAGAAAGTCAGGATTGCCTTTCCTATCGTCTTAATAAGCTTATCAGCTATATTTGGGGCCAGTAGGGAGCCATTTGTATTCATGAGGATCTCCCCTTCCCTCGGGAGGTATTCTCTGGCTATTTTGATTATTTTTAGGATATCTGGATGCATGAAGGGCTCTCCCTCACCGTAGAGGTCAAGCCTTCTTATGTGAGGTAGTGCTTCCTTCCCCAACTTGGAGAAGAGAGCCAGATCTATGTCTACTTGGTCTGCCTGCCAGACGTGCCTTACGCACATTATGCAGTTGAAGTTGCACCTGTTAGTGACCTCTACTTGAAGTATCTCAGGATATTCCAAATAAAACCCCTATAGCCCCGCCGGAAATGTCAATATAATTCTTTCTGAGAAGGGAAAAAGTGTGAAATGAGATTAAAATAAATGAGTGGAACGGATATTTAGAGGGTGATATCCAGCTCCCTGAGCTTCTCCGGGGTGGGGGCGCCATCTACCCATCCGCGCAGCTCGTAGTATTCCTTCTTCATCTCATCGAGCTCCACCACCTGACCCTTAGCGGGTCCCTCCGGCATGGGCTCCTCCAGCAGGCGCTTCGGCAGCGTATCGTCCTTTCCAGTGAACCCGTATCTGTTCAGTATTACCCTCTCCAGATTATATATGCGCTCTCCTATCTTCAATAGCTCATCCTCCGTTAAATTCCACCCGGTGACTGAGGACAGTAGCTCCGAGAACTCAGGAAGTCCTATCGCGAAGGTCACGAAGAGACAGTTGACCGTCGAGTTGACCACGTCCGTGAAGTCTTGGAAGAGCTTGACCCATTTAGCCTTGCCTTTCGGTGTTAGCGGATCTATCTTCTCAGGTATGCCTAGGATCTCAGGAGATATCGTGTAGCCTGTTACATGGCATCCTCCCCTGTTAGCTGTGGCGTACCCAAGCCCTATACCCTTGGCACCCCTCGGATCATATGCGGGCATTTCAAGGCCCTTAACGCTCATCGAAAGTTCAGGATGGCCATATATCTCAGCTAATCTCTTTGATCCAAGTGCTAGGTACCTCCCGAAGCCGGATTTATGAGCAGTACGCCATACTGCCTCTACTAGAGCTGCGGCATTACCGAACCTGAGGTCTAGCCCCTCTAGGTCCTCCTTAGGTATGTATCCCCTCTCATTCAGCTCCATGGCTGCTGCTATGGTTGATCCCATTGATATGGTATCGAGGCCGAACTCATCGCAGTAATGATTTGCCTTTATTATCGCTTCCAGATTATCCACGCCTGTTGAGCTTCCTAAAGCCCATACCGATTCATATTCAGGACCCTCGCTATATAGGATCTGATAAGGCCCTGACTCTACCTTCGTGACCCTCCCGCAAGCGGATGTGCATCCCCAACATGCCCTATTCCTTATCAGGTAGTTGGCCTCTATGGCCTCTCCACTTATCTTGTCAGCATTGGGATTCACACCAGTCTGCCAGTTCTTATATGGAAACATACCAGCTTGGTTTATTATGTTCACCAAAATGGCGGTTCCATACTTCGGTAATCCTTCCCCAGTCACAGAGTTCTTCTTCATCATATCTAACGCCTTCTTGGATGCCTCCTGGTACTTCTCCTTGTTAGCTATTGGGACCCTCTCGGTTCCCGATACCACAATTGCCTTCAGCTTCTTAGATCCCATGACAGCTCCAAGTCCGCCTCTTCCAGCTGATCTGTGCTCATCGTTCATTAAGCTGGCAAAATAGACTAAATTCTCACCAGCAGGCCCTACACAGAGGACGCTAGCGTTCCTCCTCCCTATCCTCCTTTTCAGTACCTTATCCGTGATGAACGTGTTCTTACCCCAGAGGTCCTTGGCTCCCTTCAACTCCGCCTCTCCATCAATTATGGAGAGGTAAACAGGCTCGTCAGATGCTCCTTCCAGTATTACCGCATCATAACCTGCCATCTTCAGGTATGTCCCCCACTCCCCTCCGGAATTTCCGCTTCCTATGGATCCGGTTGGCGGGGCCCTTAAGGCCATCGCGTGATACCTGCCAGGAGAGGGAAAACCAGGGATTCCAGTACCAGGGCCTGTAGCCAGTATTAGAACGTTTTCAGGGCCTAGAGGATCTATATCTCTAGGGGCGATCCCCTTAGACATGTATTCCTTGAGGTATTGATAGAGAAGATATACGGCGTATCCCTTCCCTCCTAGGTATTTCCTGGCAATTTCCTCGGATGTGGGTTCCACTTTGATGGATCCAGTGGAGAGATCCACTCTTAAAATCTTACCCATATATCCCCCAGCATTCATAACAAATCATCCTATGGTTGGAGTTAACCCGATAACTTACAAGTATTCTTGGGCTCGCCTGTGAGTTATTTTCCCTATATCACGAGTTTATTAGTTGAATCCGGTTTGATTCTGAAGTATTTAGTTTTATTACGATTGTAATTGAATTATATTAACCTAACTAGGGTAAATCAGTTAACAGCATCTACCTGATGTATCCCCTCCTCACGGCCTCAGCTAACAGAGGGTCCTCTATGCAATAGAGCCCGCCCTTCTTATCGATGAATCCATATTCCAAGAGCTCGTTTAGGTAATTAGATACCTGTTTATCGCTTATATTCAAGCCCAGAGAAACCCTCAGTCCTGTCTTAACCTCAGACCACCTAGAAGGCCTAACTAGGATTTTGAGGACCTCCACATACCTTTTCCTAGCTGATTGCCTAGTAGCCAAGAAATAGTTCATTTCATTAGCTGCGAGCCTCGATCCCTCCTCAAGGGTCCTCTCGATGGATCTCCTTTGATCCATTCTTATCCTATAAAACCCATAGTAAGATAGCCATCCTATTATCCCATCGAGCTTGTCTACAGCTTCTTCAATGTCTCCTTCCCTTATCCGGACCTTTGCCTGTCTAAATCCCTTCTTCAGGAAATCTTTAGCCTTGTTTTCGCTTAGCTTGCCTATCTCTATCTCGGCAAACGCCCTGCCAAATAGGGGAGCATCGGGATTCTTCCTTCCCAGCAACCTGTCCAAGAGTCCCACTTCAGAGCCGGCTAGCAATATCTTAATGCCCTCCTGATAGTCGTACATGTAGGCGAGGAGCCTATCGAATCCCCTTATCATCCTGAGATCCTGGGCCTCATCGAAGGCCAAGACTACCTGCCTCCCCTCGGATGACGCCCAGGCACCAAGCT
>JAVALV010000184.1:0-7681 GCA_032159055.1 Thermoproteota archaeon
AGTTATTTGAGGCAGCTAAAAGAGAAAAACCCCTCCAAACTCTAAGATCATGGTCTTATAGGGTGCTAGACAAGCTCATATCTGGAATGAAAGGCATAAAGAGAGCATGGGTAGAAACTGTAGAGGTTAATGGAAGGAAGAAGTATGTTATAAGAACTTCTGGCTCTAATCTAAGGGAAGTACTAAACCTAGATTGCGTTGATGTATCTAAGACGGTAACTAATGACTGCAAGGAGGTAGAGAAGGTTCTGGGAATAGAAGCTGCCAGAAATTGTATATATAAGGAGCTAGCTAGGATCTTGGACGAGCAGGGGCTTGAAGTGGACAAGAGGTACATCTCTTTGATTGCAGATACCATGACGTTCTCCGGAACCATAGAGGCCATAAGGCTTCAAGCAGCAGGTGTATCTTCTGGATTCTTCAGTGAAATGAAAACCCCTCTCAGCAAGATGGCATTCGAATGGACCACCCATGTGATATTAAATACCGCTAGGCGCGGTGAGGATAATCCCATAGCTGGTCCATTAGATGCATTAATAATGGGCCAGACCCCACCTATAGGGACTGGAAGGGTCTCCGTTAGGTGGGATCTGAGTAAGCATTATGGTAAGGGTGAAGGGATTAATGAGCAGTGAAATAGATCCTGAACTTTATCTCGCTCTAAAATCCGGGAATGTATTACTAGGAGCTAAAAAAGTTATAAAACAGTTGAAATCTGGCAGTAATCCGAAGCTCGTAGTAGTAGCCAGCAATGCACCGGAGAGCATCAAGGTAGAAATAGAGTACTTAGCTAAGGTTGCTGGTGTACCCCTCTATCAATACCCAGGTAAATCTATAGATATGGGAAGAGCTTTTAAGAAGCCTTTCTTCGTTTCAGCTGCGGCTATAATGGATGAAGGTGAATCTAGGATCCTAGAGATCCTAGACCTAGAGTAGAGGAGGTGCTAGAAGATTCCCCAGAGGAAGGTAGTAATAGCACCAGAGCAGTTCAGATACATAAGGTTATTCCAAGACATGCTTGGAGTGAGACCAAAGGATGTAGTGGAGGATGAGAAGGAGAACAGACTCATATTCGTAGTGGAAAAGGGAGAGCTTGGTAGGGCCGTAGGAAGGGGAGGGAGAAAGCTTAAAACAATGAAGCGTCTCCTCATGGATGATCTTAGCAGAAATATAGAAGTTGTGGAGTTCGATGACACGCCAGAGGGTTTCGTCATGAATTTACTTAGCCCAGCCAGAGTTCCTAAGGTGAAGATATTAAAGCAGAATAATGAAACTGTGGCGATAGCCTACGTTATAGAACAGGATAAAAGTATAGCGATAGGTAAGAATGGAAGGAGGATAAAGAGGGCGAGGCTTCTCGCTAAAAGGTGGTATGACATAGACAATGTTAAAATAGCAACATGGTCTATTCCTAACTCGTAGGTGATGACATGGGTAAGAAATCTCCATTGGGCTTATATGCAGCTAGAGAGTTAGCTCAGAGGTATAAAGAGAAGAGACTCCACAGCTGGAAAGTTAGGAGAAGGCTTTATAGGCTGAAAGAGAAGTTCGATCCCCTAGAAGGGGCTCCTATGGCTAGGGGGATAGTATTGGAGAAGATAGGATTGGAAGCGAGGCAGCCTCATTCAGGCCTTAGAAAGGCTGTTAGAGTTCAATTAGCGAAAAACGGTGTAATAGTAACTGCCTTCGCCCCAGGAGATGGGGCTCTTAATGTGATAAATGAGCACGATGAGGTGCTAATAGAGGGCATAGGAGGTTCTAGGGGAAGATCCATGGGAGATATTCCGGGAGTGAGATACAAGGTAATAAAGGTAAATGGTGTATCTCTGCAAGCTATTTTACAAGGAAAGAAGGAAAAGCCGAGTAGGTGATCTTATGGGCACGGAGAATGAGCAGGATAAGAGTCCTAATGAAGGGAATGGAGGAATAAAGCTCTTTGGAAAATGGAGCTACGATGGAGTGGAAGTTAAGAATGTTGCTCTGAAGAAGGTGATCTCCCTTAAGCCCGTTTACCTCCCACATACTGGAGGGAGGCATGAACATAAGAGGTTTGGAAAATTAGACCTCCCTATAGTTGAGCGTCTAGTGAATAGGCTCATGAGCCAAGCCCTAAATGCTGGAAGCAAGAGAGACCATGTTAATAGCAAGAACTCTGGAAAGAAGCTCAAGGCTATGAGGACGGTGAAGTATGCTTTTGAGATAATAGAATTGAGAACAGGCAGAAATCCTATTCAAGTATTCTTGGACGCTTTAGAGAACTCCATAATTAGAGAAGAGGTTACTAGGATTATGTACGGTGGCGTGAGCTATTTCCATGCGGTTGATACGTCACCTAGTAGGATGGTTGACCTTGCTATAAGGCATATAGCTCAAGGCGCAGCCATGAAAGCCTTTAGAAGCCCTAGAAGTTTAGCAGAATCATTGGCTGATGAGATAATAGCCGCAGCAGAATATGATAGGAATAGAAGTTTCGCCATAAGGAGAAAAGAGGAAATAGAGAGGATAGCCCTAAGCAGTAGATGATATCATACCGTTTTATATAGATGACATTCATCTTAGGTTGATGTGCCATGAGTAGGGATCTACCTATTTCTCATCTTAGAAAGGTTCATGGGGCTGAGATAACTGTAAAGCTCAAGAATGGAAGTGAAATCAGAGGAAAACTACTAGTCTACGATGATATGATGAATCTAGTACTTGATTCAGCTAGAGAGCTCGATCCTAACACCAAAGATGTAAGGAGGAATATGGGTACCCTCTTCATAAGGGGAAACAACATACTCTTCATATCGCTGGAGTGAGCATGTTCACTCCACGGTCACGCTTTTGGCAAGATTTCTAGGTTTATCCGGGTTTCTTCCTAGGGAAACCGCTGTATAGTAGGCTATTAATTGTAAAGGAACTGCATAGATTATAGGTGTTATCAACTCACTTTTCACATCCAGAGGAAGAAAGAAATCCGATGGGACGTTAACATCCTTAGGTTGAATTGTTATTGTAAATGCGCCACGGGATCGGATCTCCATTATATTATAAATTATTTTCTCCCTAGCCCTCTCATCACTTGGAACTAAGACTATGGATGGTACACCCTTCTCTATCAAGGCGAGGGGTCCGTGTTTGTACTCCCCAGCTGGATAGCCTTCTGCATGTATGTAGCTTATTTCTTTCAATTTAAGAGCTCCTTCCAAGGCAGTAGGGTAGTTTATACCTCTCCCAAGAAAGAATACATGCTCCTTATCCATAAGGAGGCTACTTATTTTCCTTGAAGTAAAACTTATATGTTCCATAGAACTCTCTAGCTCTTTTGCCAGATCCATCAAATCCTCCCTTATCCTTTGAGTGGGCTTTTCAGAGATAAGAGAGGATATTATATAAAGAACAGCTACCTGAGCTAGGAATGTTTTAGTAGCAGCAACTCCGATTTCTGGTCCTGCTTGTATAAACGCCGTCTCATCGGATAACCTAGTTAAGGTGCTACCCGGTACATTGACTATGGATAGCACCTTAGCTCTCCTAGACTTAGCTATCCTAACTGCTTCTAGTACGTCTGCGGTTTCCCCAGATTGGCTTATAGCTAGTATAGTATCACTTTCATTTACATGATGAGACCACTCTGGGAATTCGGATGCGATAATGACCTCTGATCTCATTCCTGCAAGCTTAGATAGGAGGAATTTCCCTATAAGCCCCGCATGATAGGAAGTTCCAGCTGCAACTATAGATATTCCTCCATTCTCTGAATACCTCAATAGTCGATCTGAGAATTTCTTATAGTAATCTATACCGTTAGCAAGCTTATTTAATATATAAGGTTGCTCATAGATCTCTTTAAGCATGAAGTGCTCGTAGTTTCCCTTATCAAGCAGCTGAGGGGACCAATCTATCACCTCAACTTTATTCTCAACTTTTTTCATAGTTCTCCCGCTTAAATACCATATATCAACTCTATCTGGTGTTATTAGAGCTATTTCACCATCTTTAAGGAAGATAAACCTATTAGTTTTATGAAGAAGGGCTGCGACATCAGAAGCGCAAAAATTCTCTCCATTCCCCACTCCTATTACCAAGGGGCTCTTGTTCCTAGCCAATAGAATGAAATTATATCCTTTAATAATTGATGCTATAGCATAGCTTCCTTTTAGTTCATATATGGCCTGAGAGAATGCTTTAACCGGGTCTCCTATCTCAGCAAGCTTCTCCTCAATTAAGTGAGCTATTACTTCTGTATCAGTCTCTGAGGAGAACCTATGTCCCTTTCTTATGAGTTTATCCCTAATGATATCGAAGTCGTCTAGAGTCCCATTATGAACCACTGCTACCTCTCCATTGCAGGAAACATGAGGATGGGCATTTTCCTTGCTGACTCCACCATGAGTAGCCCACCTCGTATGTCCAATCCCTACATTTCCATCCTTGATACTCCCTATAGAGTTAATCACTTTATCTATAGTACCAACACCCTTAATTACGTGTATTATTCCATTAGATAGGACAGCTATTCCAGCCGAGTCGTATCCTCTGTACTCTAGCTTCTTAAGCGCTACAATTAGATCCTTTATTACATGATCGCTTCTTTTAGCTATGCCTACTATCCCGCACAATTTATCAGCACCTTACTCTCTATTCAATTTCGACTTCCATTCCCTTAAGATAATGATTGCACCTGAAATCATTGCAACGAATATTACCGATGAAACAATGGCAGATAAAAGCTTAGCTTCCTGTATAGCTCTTTCTCTTAGTCTCATTATCTCGCTACTCAGGTCATTCAGCTCTTTAGTTACATTTGAATATATTAAGGGGACGTTAGTGGAATTAGCCTTATTCACCATATCAGATAGATCGTTAAGCTCCTCTCTAATGGTTCTAAATTTCGTCTTATTAATGCTACTTACCCCGCTAAGCTCGTCCTCTAGCTTTAATATCCTCTCATACATAGATCTCTTATAAGATTCTACAATTTCCTTAGATACCTCAGTTATCATGCTTTTAGATTGATTCAGAAGTTTCTGCATTTCTAATATGTCAGAATAGGAGATGTTCTCCTTCTTAAGAATAAGCTCTGCATTTCTAATCTTAGAGCTTATTATTGACATGTTAATCAGTATGCCTTCAGGAAGTTTTATGGAATCGCTAACCGCATTTTTATAGAGCTCCTCTAAATTATCTTCCATTTTATTAACTCTTTTTAGCGAATTCGATAAAGCACTTTTATTAAATTCGCTAATAATCTTAACTATTTTCTTAATAATTATGCTATATTCTCTACTGATACAACCTATTCCATAACAGAGACTTACATTAAGTGTAAAATTCCCCTCGCTCTCAGGGGAGATGAAAGCCTGAAAGTCTCCCAAAGTTCCATTTAGCTTCTTCCTCAGTTGAAGTTTGTTGTTTAAATATATTAGGAGAGATGGTTTATAATTTCGCGGTATTCCCTTGATTTCATAGCTTCCGTTGATACGCAATATTTCTCCGATATAAAGCTCTCTCTTGTTTAAAGTTATATACATAGTTGCATTCACCTTTGGTTTTACTACGAATAAAGAAGTTCTATTTCCCTCTATAGTTTTAAGTCCTACTTCCCCCCTCTTAAAATATTCAATGAAAGGGATTATGAAATTGGGTCCTTCTAAAGAATTCCTACTTACATTTACCGGAATAGATACTTGTATGGTTGAGTTAGCATCTAGCTCTCTAAATCCAAGATTTCTTATGAACGCCCCCCATGGGGTGACTAGCTTTATGTAGTTGATAAGTACAGATCCATCTAGACTCTTCACCGTTACATTCACATAGCACGGAAATCCTGCTATACAAGAGCTCTCTGAATTTATTTTAATTGATAGATCGCTATTCCGTGCGGATACTTTATTTAGATTTGGTAATATAAGGAGTAGCAGTACTGCAAGGACTATTGTGGCTTTTCTCATCGCCTATAAAGGGGGTTAAGCTTTAATAAACTAGTTATGCTAGCGTTCTATTAGATGGAGAATTCAGTAATAGTGGGTGCCGATATAAGATCTGGATCCCCTAGGTCAAGGCAGAGACCTGTATACTCGATTTCTGTAGTTAAGGGGAATAATATACTCTTTGAGCTTGATGAAGCTCATGTAGAAGATATAATAGGGATAATGAGGAGGTATGATGCTAAGATTCTCGCTACGGATAATATATACGAGCTGGCGAAGGATTTGAGGGGGCTAAGAGAATTTGTTAAGAAGCTACCACCTGGAAGTAAACTAATTCAAGTGACGGGCTCTCCCAAGGGACTCAGGCCTCTCTCCTCAATAGCAAAAGAAGCTGGTTTACCATCCCCATCCCACAAGGATCCTTTATTAACAGCTAGGATAGTAGCCCAACTAGCTCAGAGAGGTATCGGTATTGAAGTAGTTGCAATGTATCCCGAAACTAGAATCTTAATTACAAGAAATAGGAGTATGAAACAGGGTGGATCGGGAAATAATAGATGGAGAAGGTCCATAGAAGCAAGTATACTGAGTGAAGCCAATAAAATTGCAACAGAGCTGGATGATGCCAACATGGACTATGATCTATATGTAGAAAGAGCATCTGGAGGTCTTAGGAGGGCTGAATTCATAGTATATTCGGACATAGATAGTGTAAAGAAGGTAGTTAAGGAAAGCAGTGAATGGGCACCTTTACGGGTAATAGTGAAACAATCTTGGAGAAGTAAACTGAAGTTTCCCTCAGGGCAGTTCTCCACTTTACCGAAATCTAGACCAATAATAGTGGGAATAGACCCTGGAATGTCCGTTGGGCTCGCTATATTAAGCTTATCTGGCGATCTTTTGCTTCTTAGAACCATGAGAAGAGCCTCTAGATCGGAGATAGTGGAGGAGATTCTAAATCATGGATATCCTGTTATAATAGCGACCGATGTTAATCCCCCTCCAAAGAGCGTAGTTAAGATAGCTAATATGTTCGATTCTAGGCTCTTAGTAGCCAAATATGAGATGAAAGCTGAGGAGAAGAAGAAAATAGTATCAGAATATGAGGAGGAAAAGGGGATAAGGGTAGAAAGTTCCCATGAGAGGGATTCCTTAGCAGCTGCTTTGAAAGTCTATTATAAGGCCAAAAACCTGATAGCTAAGGCGAAGGCGAAAGCGGAAGAGGCTGGTTTATCCAAGGAAGTAGATGATATAGTGAGCATGGTTCTCAAAGGAACCCCCATTTCAAAGGCTATAGAGGAGTTCTTAGCAGAGAAAGAGGAAATTGAAGAGGAAAAAACGTTAAGACTATCGGAACTTAGAAGGGAACTGAGGAGAGCAAATAAATACATCAGAAAACTTAATGAGAAGATAGAATTACTAGAGAATGAAGCTGAAAAATATAAATCTCTTTTGAGGAAGAAAGAAGATGAGATAGATAGCCTAAGAAGGAAAATAGAATCCTTGGAGAATAGAAGGAGCATAGAAATAGAGATAGACAGAAGAATAGCTTCTAGAAATGCTAGAATAAGGGAATTGGAGGATCTATTGTCTAAAGAAAGGTGGAGAATAGAGCTCCTGAAGTCGCAAATGAGGCAGCTGAGTGAAGCTAATCAAGAGGTAGATGGGATAAGGCTTTCAGTCCTTTCCTCACTATCCAAGGAGAAGCTAGACTCCTTGTACAATGAGTCAGTTAGGGAAGTCCTTCTAGCTCTTGATGCTACTGG